>JALUXV010000559.1 GCA_027013165.1 Alteromonadaceae bacterium | reverse complement strand
AATCATTGGTAACTTGTTCAGATAGATTATTTTTCGAAACGACCATCAACATCCTTCCATTAGAATTATATTATCAGCTGATAATATCATACTAAGTTGGTAAGCAAAGCGTACCTTTTTAGTAAGGCAATCTAATAATTTATTTGGTGGTTCAGGTAGATTGATGATGCAAGGTAAAAAGCTCTTTAATCTGATGTTATTGTAATATAATATTAAGTTAAAGAAATTTTGGACCATAGCAATGATCGAATTAGGTGCATTAGATTGGGCGGTATTAACTGGCTTTTTCATTTTACTTGTTGGCGTCGTAGTGGTGTCGATGAGGGAAAAAGAAAAGGATACCGAGGATTATTTTCTGGCTGGAAGAAATGCGACTTGGCTGACCATTGGTGCTTCGATTTTCGCATCCAATATCGGCTCAGAACATTTGGTGGGGTTATCCGGTGCAGGAGCTTCATCTGGTATGGCTTTGGCGCATTGGGAGTTGCAGTCTTACATTATTCTGTTACTTGGCTGGTTTTTCGTTCCTTTTTACTGGAGCTCTAAAGTCTATACAATGCCGGAGTTTCTGGAGCGTCGTTTTTCCGAACGTTCAAGAACGTTTCTAGCCGGGATCTCTATCATAAGCTACGTGTTAACCAAGGTAGCGGTAACGGTTTACGCTGGCGCGTTGGTATTACAAACTTTGTTAGGCATAGATACTGTTTGGGGCATTGATTTCTTCTGGGTTGCGGCAATTGGTATGGTAGTCGTGACAGGTATCTACACCGTGCTAGGTGGCATGAAAGCCATCATGTGGACATCGGTATTGCAAACGCCGGTACTACTTATCGGTTCTGTTATTATTCTGTGGGTTGGACTGGATAAAGTGGGTGGCTGGGCTGAAGTGGAGCGTATCAACGCTTCAAACATGCATTTGATTCGTCCTTGGGATGATCCTGACTTTCCATGGCCGGGTGTGATTTTTGGCTCCTTCATTATAGGCTTCTGGTATTGGTGTACAGACCAATATATTGTTCAGCGTGTTCTCTCTGCTAAAGGTATTAAAGAAGCCCGTCGCGGTACCATGTTTGCTGGCTATCTGAAATTATTACCAGTGTTTATCTTTTTGGTGCCGGGTATGATCGCTTTCGCGTTAAAGTCAAAAGGGCTAATTAGCTACGACTCGTCAGACGCGGCATTTGCGACCTTAGTTTCGGAACTACTCCCTGTGGGTGTAAAAGGTATTGTTATTGGCGGGTTGTTAGCTGCATTAATGTCGTCGTTAGCGTCGTTGTTTAATTCTTCAGCTACTTTATTCACCATTGATTTCTATAAAAAATTCAAACCCCAAGCCTCTGAAACGGAGCTTTTACATACGGGGCGTGTGGCAACCGTGGTAATTGTTGTGCTAGGGATGCTATGGATACCATTAATGTTAGCCCTGTCGGCTAATCTGTTTGAATATTTACAACAGGTTCAGGCGTTAATTGCACCAGGAATCGCTGCTGTTTTCCTTCTGGGAATTTGCAGCAAAAAGGTGACTGAATCGGCTGCTTTCTGGGGGTTAGTCATTGGCTTCGTACTGGGAATGCTAAGACTGGTATTAAGCTTCTTTGCAGAAGGTTTACGTGATGTGCCTGTATTGGGTTGGTTCGCCAATGCGAACTGGTTGTATATCTGTATTTTCTTGTTCGTCGTTATAGTGTCGCTTATCGTTTTGATTAGTTTATTTACACCACAGAAAGACGAAGAAAAATTGCAAGGGCTAACCTTCAGCACCATGTCTAAATCACAAATTTCTGAGGTAAAAGCCGGGGTCGATAAGTGGGATATCATTCATACGGTAGCCATAATCGGTATAACAGTATTTATATACTGGCGGTTCTTCTAAGTTACATTTATATCAAAAGCTAGTAAAAAAGGAGCTTGGGTTTATACCTTAGCTCCTTTTTTATTGGCAGTTTATTAAGTACTGCTGCTATGACGGATTGGCTTGGGTTCAATCACTTTTGTGAGGATAAAATATCGGCATGCCCTGGTCATCCCAACCAATTACACGAACTCTAGCGTGCCGGTTCGGATCAGTAAGCGGAGTGCCTCGCAGGGTTTTGTAGTCTCTTGAGTGGTACACCAGTAAGTCTGTAATACCATCTTCAGCTTTCACAAAACTATTGTGTCCCGGTCCATAGCGATTGAGTTGTTCGTTAGTTTCGAACACCGGTTGTTCCAGTTTGTGCCAACTAGCAGGGTTCATTAGATCTGAATTGATATCAGCCCATAGTAAGCCCATTGCGTATCTATGGTCAGTGGCACTGGCGGAATAAGTAATGAAAACTTTGTTATTGCGAATAATTACCGCAGCACCTTCATTAACTTTATATCCTTGAATTTCCCAGTCAAACTCCGGTTTAGTCAACTGTATTGGCTCACCCACAATACTGGTAGGAGAATCCATTTCGGCCATCCAAAGTGCCGAGTTATAAGTGTCTTCGCGGTTTTTCTGTGCCCATACAAGGTAGCGTTTACCCTGATGATGAAAGGTTGTGGCATCAAGGGAAAAGCTGTCCCACGGTGTTTCAATTTGGCCTAGGTTGGTCCACTCTCCCTGCATTGGATCGGCATGTGTGTTCTTTAACACAAACATTCTAATGTGGAATGGGCGCTCTACTTCTCCAGCCGCGAAGTGAATGTACCAAGCATTGTCAATGCGGTGTAATTCAGGGGCCCAAATGTTTGCGCTCAATGGGCCAAAAGAGTTCTTTTCCCAGATGACTTTAGGCGGAGCAATTTTTAAATCGTTCAGACGGCAGGCCTGTCGAAGTTCTATACTATCAAACTTGGGTGACGTTCCTATAAAGGTATAACACCCACTATCTTGATGACGGTGAATGTAGGGATCGGCTCGCTGCACGACAATTGGGTTGTCGTATTGAAAATTGGCAGGAGCCAGTGCTTCGGCTATAGCCGCCTGACCCAAAAATGGGATGAGTGAAATGACTATTGTGTTTAGCTTCATTCCTAACTCCAGATGTCGGTAAAAATGATTACTGTGCCGGTTCGGTGATCCCTTCAGAGGTCATGATTATGCGCTTGATGGTGCCATCATCGTTGTATTCTAATTTATCTACCGCTACAGAACGGCGGTATCGACCACCACCACCAATGGCAGAATCATGCTGAATGGCACTGTTGTGATAAATGAAATAGTCTTTTCCTTTGAATTCGATAATTGACTGGTGATTAGTTTCACTGTTGCCTGCTATTTCGTTCAATAACCCTTTGTATTCCCATGGACCGTGAATGCTTTTACTCATGGCATAGTGGATAGTTTCTGGAAAACCACTGGCATAAGACAGGTAGTAATTATCGTCTTTTTTGTGTACCCACAAGGCTTCAGTAAATCGCGGTAAGTCAATAACTTGTATCTCACCGTCTAATTCAATCATGTTGTCTTTGAGCTTTACGTATTTAGGCACTAAGTTGCCAAAAAACATGTAAGCGTCGCCGTTATCTTCGATAAAAATTGCTGGGTCGATGTCGTCCCAGTCATTTTCAGTTTGTGTTGTCATGTCATTGGTTAGCAAGGCGCTACCTCGGGCATCCTTAAACGGACCGTATGGGCTATCAGATACGGCGACACCAATGGCAAAGCCTGGTTTGTCGTTGTTATGGTATACCGAGGTATAAAAGTAGAATTTACCATCACGCTCAATCATATGAGACGCCCATGCATGTTTATCGGCCCACTCAAAGTCAGTGACTTTCAGTATTGGTCCATGAGCCTGCCAGTTCACCATGTCCTTACTGGTAAATAAAAGCCAGTCGTTCATATGGTAAAAACTATTGTCGACGTCTTCATCATGACCTGTATAAAGATAGACAGTATCTTGATGAACTATGGCGGCGGGGTCTGCGGTGAACATCTCTTCGGTTATTGGGTTCTTTGCCTGAGTGGCTGCGCTATATGACAAGCTACTCGCTACTATGCCAAGGATTAATTTCTTCATATTCTTTACTCTTCGGATTATTCGCTAGCTGGCTCTGTAATGCCGCGTGATGTCATAACGATTGGTTTCATCGTTCCGTCTTCATTGTATTCGAGCTTGTCTATGGCCACTGAACGACGGAATTCTCCTCCAATACCAACAGGAGAGTTATGCTGCATAGCTCCGGTGTGATAAATAAAGTAGTCTTTACCTTTGAATTCGATGATAGCCTGATGATTAGTATTGCTGTTACCAGCCACTTCATTTAATAAGCCTTGGTGTATCCAAGGTCCGTGGATACTTTTACTCATGGCGTAATGAATAGTTTCAGGCAAACCACTCGCGTATGTTAGGTAATAGTTATCACCTTTCTTATGTACCCATAACGCTTCGGTAAAGTGTGGAATGTCCAACACCTTTATTTCGCCATCAAGCTCAATCATGTTGTCTTTTAATTTGACGTATTTAGGAACTGTGTTTCCAAAGAACATGTAGGCATCCCCATTCTCTTCAATAAAGATTGCTGGGTCGATGTCGTCCCAATTGTTGGGGCTATGGGTGGTCATATCATTGGTCAGTAAGGCGCTACCTCTAGCGTCTACAAATGGTCCTGTTGGGCTGTCAGAAACTGCCACACCTATCGCAAAACCGGGCTTTGGTCCGCTATCCTTGTAAACGGAAGTGTAAAAATAGAACTTGCCGTCACGCTCTATCATATGAGATGCCCAAGCTGAATTGAGAGCCCACTCAAAGTCAGTGGCACGCATAATCGCACCGTGCGCTTCCCAATTAACCATATCTTCCGAAGAAAACACCAGCCATTCATTCAGGTTAAAGCCGACCTTACCAGCCTCTTGTTCATCATGGCCGGTATACAAGTACACCTTGTCGTTATGCACAATAGCGGCAGGGTCGGCGGTAAATACTGTATCTACAATGGGGTTTTTGGCCAAAGCCGCTAACGGCGTTGTAATAAAAGTCGCCAGAATACTGGCCGACAACAAGCGTTTTAATGGGGTTTTCATAATGTACCTCGCACTCTTAACCGTATAGTTGGGACGTCCCAAACCTTATCGAATTGGGGTTCTTAGTTGGCTGCGGTATTGGTCTAATGCACCTTCGTTCACTACGGGCCAGCCGTCTGCATCCCAATTTAGTTCTATGATTTTGAGTTTTTGTAACCCATTGTCTGAAGACTCATACGCGTGGAATACCAAGTAGTCCTTACCATCGAATTGATAAACACTGTTATGCCCTAACCCCGGCCATTCCTGTGTGCCGTTCAGCAAAACCGTACCGCCACCAGCAGCGAGGTCTTCACCGTTTTTGTCTAGGTAGGGGCCAGTGACTGACTTAGATCTTCCCATGGCCATATGATAAGTACTGTCATCGCCTCTACAACAAAGGCCATAAGAAACGAACAAATAATAATAGCCATTTTTCTTGTAGATAAACGGGGCTTCTATTTGCGCACTACCTGGTGCTGCTTCATCAGTAAATGGGTGACGTTCCAGTTTGGCAATCGTTGCCCATTGTTGAGGGGTAGCAATGGAGATCAAATCATCATCGAGTTTAACTATTTTCAGTCCGCCCCAGAACGAACCAAAGCTCATCCAAGGTGTACCGTTGTCGTCAAAGATGATGTTGGGGTCTATTGCATTAAAACTATCCCGATGAGGAATAGATTGCAGCACGATACCTTTGTCTTGCCATTGATACTCCGGTGATTGAGGATCTAGGGTTTTATTCACCGCTACACCCATAGCAGATGTATTTTTA
>JALUXV010000558.1 GCA_027013165.1 Alteromonadaceae bacterium | reverse complement strand
CCATACTTTCAAGCTTGGCTTTGTGCTTACCCGTTTGAGAGTGATAAATAGTTGCCTCTCGTCCTGCAAATTGGCCACTCTTGGCAATACACCTTGACGCTACACATACTGCGGCTATTGGCTTTTCTTGTGCAATAAAGTGTTTTACGACATCAATAAACTCCTCCGATAGAGAGTTTTCAAAAAAGCCTGCCCATTCCATACCTCCAGGAATAGCAAGTGCGTCAAATGAATCTAAGTTCAACGCGGCAATTGTTGAATCTGTGGTGATGTTAAAGTTACCAAATGCGCTCTTAACCGTGCCTGTGGTTGAAGAGGTTGTCAGCTTGATATCGACGTGATTTTGAAAGCTTGCCCAAGCAAGTACATCGGTAAAACATGAAGTTTCCATTAGCTCGAAGCCTTCGGCTAATAATACCAATACATTTTTTTTGATAAGGTTTAGTGCCATGACGCTTTCCTTTTGACTAGCTAAAACAGTATTTCACAGTGTTGAGTTAGTTAGGAGGCAAGAAAAGATAGATATCGAATTTATTTGATATCTACCTTTTCTTTTTTGGTCACTGTGAATAGTCAATTGATATTAACCAAAAAGGGGGGATGCCAGGAGTATTATGCCAGCGACACCTACCGCCCAAGCTGTTGTTCTAACCCAAGGGATCCCTAAGGTGTAAACAATTGCATGCGCTACACGCGCATATACAAACATTTGTGCTCCCAGTGCTGTAGTCTCGTTATTGAAGTTTGCTAATTCTACGGCTAGTAGAATTGGTGCAAATATGACAATCCCTTCAATCTGGTTTCTAATTGCTCTATTTAAACGGTCGTTCCAACCAGACCAAGGAGCGATATGGTGTTGATTGCCAGCTGCCGTTACTAGGCCTAGTGCAAAAATGTTTCGAGTACCTTGGATTAAGGTGAGCAGCAAGATAAAACCACCCGCCATTGCAAGCATATATAATTCAGTAGACATGTTCTTTCCTCGATTAGAGAAGTGGTTAACTTGCGTTTATTATGCAGCTAAACCAACTTTAGTTGCTTTAAAAGGGACGAAGCCATCTAAAGCTTCAATGTTTTGTAGTAGGCGACGGACATTTGGATACGGCTCTAATGAAACATCACCTTCAGGTGCGTGTGCTACATAGCTATAAATAGCAACATCGGCGATTGAGGGCTTGTTACCGACAAGAAAGTCTTTCCCCACAAGTGATGTCTCTAATTTGGTTAACGCTCGTTCAGCAATCGTGTGAGTAAACTCGCGATCAAGGTTAGCGTTAAATACATTAATGAGCCTTGCTGCCGCTGGTCCAAATGCAATTTCACCCGCTGCAAGTGACAGGTACTTCTGCACTTCCGCTTCTTTTATCGGATCGTCAGGCAAAAAAGTTGGTGCATATTTTCGTGCTAGATATACCAAGATGGCATTAGAATCAGCTACCGCAGTAGTTCCATCTAAAATCGCAGGTACTTGGCCCGCTGGGTTGATCGATAGATAAGGCGGTTTTTTATGTTCCCCTTTTGCTAGATCTAAATTGATAACTTCATAAGCGATTCCGGCTAGGCTGGCAAATAAGATCACTCGATGGGAGTGACCAGATAAAGGGAAGCTATAAATTTTAAGTGCATTTGACATGGTAAGTCCTCGTATTTATTCGTTTATCAAAAATGGATTTTTGCTAGCGAATAAATAGTAGATTAACCACATATCAATGATAATAGGCTTGTTTGAGGAATGACTGTGAACAATATGTTCTTAGTTGTCTTATTTTACTATGTCAGTAAGTGTTATTAATTAGGCTTGTTAATTCATTGAGGTTATCAAGTGCCACATGAGGTAATACTTTTACTCGTTCGTTAGTGAGTGCCATTGAACGGTTAAATGCGTACCAAGCGGCCTGATAACCTGCGTTTACAGCGCCGTAAACGTCGTTCTTTAAACAATCACCTACGTGCAAAATTTGCTGTGCTGGGAGTGATAGGGCGTTGGCAGCTTCATCGAACATGGCGCGATGGGGTTTGGAAGGGCGTGTGGTGCTGGCGTGATACACGTCGACGAAATACTTTCGAATACCTATCTGGTCGCAATCAACGTTGCCATTAGTTATGCCTAATAGGGGAGCTGATTTACTGAGGCGTTCTAATAAATCATGCGTGTTTTGGTCTAGGGTAAAATCACTTCTAGCGTGATAGAAACAATCAAAGCACGCTTTAGCCGCCGTTTCATTGTCTTCTCCTTGCACGTCTTGTTTCAGTGCGACTCGCAACACTGCCATTCTTAGCTTTCCCATGTCGTAGGCATAGGTAGGTGTTTTGGTGATGACTTCTTTTCTTATGGCAAACCAATCCTGTGGCGAGAGCTTCGAGGCGTGTTCAAAGTGTTCTGCTATGTAAGCTTTGAGCACAGCATCAGCATGACGAATGTAAGGGCCGTTATTGTAAAGGGTGTCGTCAAGGTCGAAGGTGAACGCGCGAACAGGAGAAAAGGGTCGGTAGAATCGCATGAAAATAAATGCCTCTATTTTTTCTTTTGTGCCCGTGGGTGGGCTTGATCATATACCTTGGCTAAGTGCTGAAAATCTAGGTGGGTATACACCTGAGTGGTGGACAAATTAGCGTGCCCTAATAGTTCTTGAACCGCTCGTAAATCACCACTCGACTCTAATACGTGGGTTGCGAAGGAATGGCGCAATTTATGGGGGCTTACTTTCTGATTAATGTTCTGCTGTATTGCCATGGCATTCAATCGGTTGGCCACCTGTCGATTAGAGATCCGCGTGCGACGCTTACTCACAAATACGGCATTCTCATACGGTGATGCGTGCTGACCTCGTATTTTTAACCATGCAGTTAATGCTTTTTGCGCTTGTTTTCCCAGTGGAAGTATTCTGGCTTTGTTTCCTTTACCAGTGACTCTTACTGTGCCATCGCTAAGGCAATCCTCAACATTTAATCCGGTGAGTTCGCTCAAACGTAATCCGCAGCCGTAAAGCAATTCGAACATGGCCTGATCTCTACACAGAATATCTTCGTCACTCTCATCGGCGAGCAATTGATTCATGGCATCTACGGTGAGGTTTTTAGGTAAGGGGCGGCCTTGTTTGGGGGCTTGTATGCCTTCCACTGGGTTTGTTGTTCGCTGTTGATTATCGATAAGGTACTGGCTGAAGGTACGGAGCGCTGACAACATTAATGCGATACTGTTGGCTTTTTTGCCAGCCATTTTGGCTGTACCCATCACCCGCTTTACGTCGGAAGGGGTCATTTCGGCCCATTCTTGTATGCCTAGTGTTTTAGCAACTTCAATGAGCTGTCGACGATAATTACTGATGGTGTGTTCTGATAAACCGCGCTCTACGCGCAAATGCTGACTGAATTTGTCGAGCCATAGTTGGCAGCTTTCAGGCACCATCGAAGGGTTATTCACAGTTCGCTTAATAACCCATCATAGGGGGCAATATGATATTCAAGACTTGTTGGAGCTGTTGCAACAGTAGTGTGTCCATGTCAGGTGTGAAGTGAGACGCATCAGCACTTCCTATGGCAAGAATACCCAAGTCTTTGTTATCTCCCAATAGCATCAGGGCTACAGACTCTGCGGCTTGATCACCAAACAATAGTTGGCGTTCATGTTGGGAAAGACGTCCAAAAAAGAAGGTTTCTGACTGGAAACGTTTTTCAGTAAAAAGCCGTTGTTGTAACTCAGGGATTGCATGTGGGCCTTTAAAACTCTTGATGACGGCACACGACAATTGGAGTCGCTCTTGAAGAACATCTTCTAACGTGTATTGAACCTCGGCAACACTTTTACAGCGTAAAAGCTGAACATTTAAGTCGGTATAGACTCGGTAGATTTTTTCGTTCTGTTTGGCAATGGTCACTAGCTGGTTGAGTTTATAATTCAACTGACGTGTTTTTTTACGCAGTAACTCACCTTGAATCTCTACCAGTGATACACTGCCTTTTTGTGTGTGAGGAATTACTAACTTTTCAGTAACCTCGGGGTGCTTGGTGAAAAAGTCCGGGTTTGTTAGTAGGTATTCACTTACTTCTTCTGCACTTAAGGAGTAGTCATCAGGCTGGCTATCTAGCAGGGTATTATTTTTATGCTCTGAGAAATTACTCATAGGTTTAGCTGTCCATCGTAAACGTGTTCTGCCGGCCCAGTCATTTTCAATACATTGTCATTGCCAGGCCATCGAATCCGAAGTGTTCCGCCCGGTAGATCTACGCGAACGTCCTTACTTAACTTACCTTGAAGTTGACCCACAGCCACCGCTGCACATGCTCCGCTACCGCAGGCAAGGGTTTCGCCAGTGCCTCGTTCAAACACGCGAAGGCGAATGTGACTGTCATTGATAATTTGCATAAAACCCACATTGACGCCTTCGGGGAAGCGTTCGTGCTTTTCCACTTTTGGGCCTATGGTAAGTACATCAGCAGTATCTACGTCGTCTACTTCAATCACACAATGGGGGTTACCCATGGAAACCGCGCCACAGAAAAGTGTTTTGTCTTCCACCCGTAAAATGTAGGTGTTCTCTTTCTTGTTCGCTTTTAATGGGATTTGCGCCGGTTCAAAATTGGGCTTGCCCATATTAACCGTCACTTGACCGTCTTTTTCTAGATAAAGCACCATTTTTCCCGCTTTGGTGCTCACCACAATTTTATTGCGGTTAATTAAGCCCTTTTGCTTAACAAAACGGGCAAAACACCGAGCGCCGTTGCCACATTGTTCAACTTCGGAACCATCCGCATTAAAGATGCGATAGTGAAAATCTTGCTCTGGGTCGTAGGGCGGTTCAACCATTAATAGTTGATCGAACCCGATTCCAAAATTTCTATTGGCGAGTTGAAGAATTTTATCTTTCGAGAAATAAACATTCTGGGTCACATTATCAATGACCATGAAGTCGTTCCCAAGACCATGCATTTTTGAAAATTGAACTTGCATCGAACCCGCTTCTTTATCCTATTATTTTGCCAACTAAACTGTACGCTCGCCTGTCCACAACGAATCCAATGACTCTCTTTCGCGAACAAGAATAGCTTGGTCGCCATCAACTAGTACTTCCGCAGGACGGCATCGACTGTTGTAGTTTGACGCCATAACAAAACCATATGCTCCCGCACTTCGAACTGCGAGTAAATCACCTGCTTCAACAGCAAGCTCACGATCTTTTCCTAGGAAGTCTCCGGTTTCGCAGACAGGCCCTACAACATCGTAAACTTTAGCTTCAGCACTAGACGTTTGATTCACTGGAATGATTTTCTGCCACGCTGAATAGAGCGATGGACGCAACATGTCATTCATTGCCGCATCAACAATAGCGAAGTTTTTTTCTTCGCCTTGCTTAATGAACTCTACCTCGGTGACCAAAATGCCCGCATTTGCAGCAATAGCACGACCGGGTTCTAGAATAAGTTTAAGGTGCTCTCTACCTTGCATCTTTTCGGCCATTGCTTGCGCGTAGGCTTTGGGATGAGGAGGTGTTTCATCGTCGTAAGTCACACCAAGACCGCCACCAACATCTAAGTGCTTAATATGAATATCGCGCTCGGCTAATTCGTCAATTAATACCAATAGACGCTCTAATGCGTCAACAAATGGGTCTATGTCGGTCAGCTGTGAGCCAATATGACAATCCATTCCTACAACGTTTAAGTGACTTAGCGACGCTGCAAGCTCATAGGTTTCTAATGCTCGTTCGCGAGAAATACCGAATTTGTTCGCCTTTAACCCAGTTGAAATATAAGGGTGGGTTTTAGCATCTACATCAGGGTTGATA
>JALUXV010000557.1 GCA_027013165.1 Alteromonadaceae bacterium | reverse complement strand
GGCTGGTTGTAGTAAGTATAGCTTTGTGCACCTTCAATTCTCTCGTGAGCATCACCAATAGAACCAACTTCAACACCCATGAGCTTCAGTTTGGTACTCATGTCAGCGCCTTCGAAGGTGAGACCTCCACCTTGTAGGTGACTTACCGCCACGCGGGCCATGGTGTAGCCCGGTGCTACAAGACCAAAAATTTTGTTATCCCAAAGTGCACATTCACCAATAGCATATACGTCTGGGTCAGAGGTTAAACACTGATCGTTGATAACAATACCGCCACGCTCACCCATAGCGAGCTCAGCTTGTTTACCAAGTTGATCTGACGGACGAATACCGGCTGAGAATAGGATCATATCGGTTTCAAGGGACGTACCGTCAGCGAATGCCATTCGATATCGACAGCTTTCACCCGCTTCGATAACCTGAGTAGCTTTTTGGGTATGCACTGTTACGCCTAAATCTTGAATTTTTTGACGTAATACATTGCCACCAGTTTCATCTAACTGAACCGCCATAAGCTGAGGAGCGAATTCAACAACGTGAGTGTCAAGGCCCGCTTCTTTTAGCGCATTAGCCGCTTCTAGCCCCAATAAGCCACCTCCAACGACAACACCCACTTTACTTTCCCGTGCCGATGACTCTATCGCTTCCAAGTCATCTATGGTACGATATACCAAACAGTGTTCTTGGTTGTTACCTGGAATTGGTGGAACAAAAGGGTAAGAGCCAGTAGCAAGAACAAGTTTGTCGTAGCTGTAGGTTTCACCACTTTGGGTAGTGACAGACTTGTTTGCACGGTCTACTTCGGTAACCATTGCATTCAATACATAATTAACGCCCCATGCGTCATAGGTTTTACCGTCAGTAAGCGCTAGGTCATCAGCGGTAGCACCAGAAAAATACGACGATAAGTAAACGCGGTCGTATGCCAGTCGAGACTCGCCACTTAGCACAGTAATTTCAGCGTCTGCATTGCTTGCGTGAAGTTGCTCAACAAAGTGATGACCCACCATGCCATTACCAACAACCAACACTTTTAATTTTGAATTTGAAGTAGTCATGCTCTCTCCCTTTTTATTCGGGACAAAAAAAAGCCCACGCCAATTTTCATTGGTGTGGGCTTCGTTGCCTTTTGTGTTGTCGGCAGCACTACCGACAACGAACACATTTTAAACGAGTGATATTCACTCAACACATACACGTAGTATCTAATACAACTTTAATGCCAAAAATTATATCTTTGATTTACATGCGCTTTATTAACTAAACCCATAATAAGTTAATGGGATTATGCACCAAACAGTAGCAAAACAACCTTTATTGGTGCATTGAATTACGCTAGCTTATCCGTCGCAACGCGATAACGAGGATCTTCGTTTACGTTTATCTCTACGAATTTATCTGCATTGCGAAGTAAACAACGACATTCATCACTAATGTGGCGAATGTGTAATTTCTTACCTTGCTGCTCGTACTTATCGGCTAAAGAATCTAACGCGTCGATACCCGATGAATCCCAAATTCGCGAATTAACAAAGTCAATCACCACATCATTTGGGTCGCCAGCCACATCGAAAAGGTCTTTAAAATGACTCACAGAACCAAAGAATAATGGCCCTTGAAGCTCATAGACCTTCCATCCGTCATTATCGATATGGTGCTTAGCTTCAATATTTCTAGCGTGCTTCCAAGCAAAGACCAAGGCAGAAACGATAACACCCACTACGACCGCAACTGCCAAATCAGCAATAACAGTAACCGCGGTTACCAAGAATAAAACAAATGCGTCTTCTTTATTAACGCCACGCATAATGCGGAATGATGCCCATTCAAAGGTGGCAATAACAACAACAAACATAACGCCCACAAGTGCGGCAAGCGGAATCTTTTCAATAAGAGGCGCTGCAAATAGAATAAAACCGAGCAACACAGTTGCCGCAGTAATCCCCGACAAACGACCACGTCCACCTGAGTTAATGTTGATCATACTCTGACCAATCATGGCACAACCACCCATGCCACCGAAGAAACCATTCACCGTATTGGCCACGCCTTGGCCAACACACTCTTTGTTACCACGACCACGAGTATCTGTCATTTCGTCAATTAACGACAGTGTGAGCAAAGATTCAATCAAGCCTACAAGACACAAGATGATTGAAGTAGGTAAAATTATCATTAAAGTTTCCCAGGTGAATGGCACCATTGGGATTGCAAATGTGGGTAATTCGCCTGCCAAGGTCGCGCCTTCTTTTTGGTCAGCTGGTAGTAAATCGCGAACAAAATCAATGACGGTGCGCGCTTCTAAATCAAGGCCATGTACCAATACGGTTACAGTAATAATGGCAACCAATGACGCGGGTACGGCAGTGGTTAACTTGGGTAACAGGTATATGATGGCCATTGTCAGCGCTACCAGGCCAACCATCCAATACAACATAGAGCCTTGCATCCAAGTGAGCTCACCCATGTCATTTAATACTTTGAATTGGCCTAACTGGGCGAGGAAAATCACAATAGCTAAACCGTTTACAAATCCGAGCATGACCGGATAAGGCACCAATCGGATAAATTTGCCAAGTTTGAATACGCCAGCAAGTATTTGAAGTAACCCAGCTAAGATCACCGCTGCAAAGAGGTATTGCACACCGTGTTGCGCAACCAACGCCACCATAACTACAGCCATGGCGCCCGTTGCGCCAGAGATCATTCCAGGACGACCGCCAATAGCTGACGTAATCAATCCCATCATGAACGCAGCATATAAACCAATCATAGGCTCTACGCCTGCCACAAAAGCGAATGCGACGGCTTCTGGCACTAACGCAAGTGCCACAGTAATACCTGACAGAACATCGTTTTTCACGTTGCTGTCGCGATTTGTAATTAAATCAAACATGTTTTCTCAGAGATTGATAAGTTGATTGAATACCGTTCGCCACAGGATGCACCACAGGGCAAATGGTATGAGTTGAATATTTCGGCGATTCTATCACCATTAAACCTGAAAATCTTTTAATAGAATGTTAAGCCCGCACTCTGTGTTGCGGTTTGATTTCTCTCAACGTACTATCGGCATTCACTACTATAAAAGGAAAAGGCGTGGTTCCCTATTTTCTCACGGGTATCTCTGTACTCATTGCCGCCATTTTGCATTGGTTGGCCCCACTAAATTTTTGGCGTGCTACCGCTATGTCTACGGCTGTAATATTACTGGTATCACTAGCATCGTTATATATATTCAACGCATCTGGAATGCTAGTCAGTGAAAACACCGGTGAAAACCCAGATTTCAGCGGAAAATTAGGAATGATCTCGCTATTAATTTCTTTTTTCGCTCTACTTATCTCGTTGTTTGTTGGCTGGTTTATACGCATAGTTAGACAATAATTGAGGTAATAAGCAAAGCAATTCCCGCCATTCTTGTTGCACCAATTTATAGCACCACTCAACATATGCACCAATATAAAGCAAAATACTTTGCACTTAGAATTATCATTTAATTAACACCTAGTAATAATTATAAAAATCATAAAGATACAGATATTTTTGCACCTGCATATTTGCACGTTATGTACATAATGAAGGCATAACCCTTGCTTGCAGTTACGGTTTGATCGTTTTTGAGCGTTGCTCGCTCTGTTCAAACACTCGAGAGAAAACCCAATGAAGAACTGCAGTGATACTACCAAGCGTTTTTTGTTATCAGCAAAGCGTGCTGAAATTAGTGTACTAGAACAGCTAGCGAGTAACTGCCGCATAGTAATTGCTGTGAAAGATATGGTGCACGAACTTCAGCGGGAACGTGGCTCAAGT
>JALUXV010000556.1 GCA_027013165.1 Alteromonadaceae bacterium | reverse complement strand
TTTTGGTATGCCCAGAGAAGCCATTAAACTCAATGCTGTCACTGAAGTGTGTGACTTAGATTTGCTACCAAACGCAGTTTTTGAATACCTGCGTCAGCACGGCGGCAATTCCAGATTGTAAAAGTCTCTCTATTTTCTAAAAGAGCTTTTAGTAAATGGGAAATGGGATATGTGTCGGAGCAAGCTATAACTAAGCTGTACCAGCTCAACAATAACATTATGTCGAAGACTCACCTCCCCCTTCAACGTCATGCCCATGTCAAACGTTATTATTTTATATACCTAAGTATCTCCTTAGAGATTTTTTAATTCGTGGTTCTTTTGTTTAATAAGTCTCGAACAGGCAAACATCTACCAAATATAAGAACGAGGAATTAACCATGTTGAAAATTGTTAAAGCTTCTCTAGTTATCGCGGCTGCTCTTGGTTTTTCAGGAATGGCACAAGCAAACGTAAACGAAGCACTAGCGAACATTTGTACTATTGTACAAGCAGACGATAAAGGCGAACTACGCAAGAAAATGCGTGCTGTAGAGTCTGACTACCGCCTTAAACTCAAAGATTACTACACTGGCATTAGCTGCAATGGCAACAGCCTTATTCGCACAGCAATGTTAGCTAACGCTGTAGAGGCTGGCTCTCTACTCGTTAAGAAAATGCCAAAAAGCGACCTTTCTGCTCCAGAAGCAGACGGCAAAACACTTCTTGCTTGGGTGGCTGAACAAGGCTTAGAAGGCAACGCAATTACTGCTGTAGTGAATAGCCGCCTTTAATACCAATTTCACATAACCATGTGAGTCCATTTCAACATGGTTGCAGGTAAGTAAAACTACCTGCATTGAAGAGCAACCTTCGGGTTGCTCTTTTTCTTTATCTACATCCTAAAATAAAATGAGCTACCTTTTCTGCTACCCACATAGGCTGTTCTCGATGGATCCAATGTGTCGCTTCATCGTGGTATTGCACTTCAAGCCGCGGAACGTAGTTTTCTAAGCCATCCAATATACATTCATCAAAAGCGTCATCTTGTCTGCCCCAAAGTACGAGAGTTGGCACATCAATGCGTATATTTGGAACTTTAATATTGGCAAGCTGTTCGTCAGTTGGATTGTGTAACGGCACTTGCTGAGGCATTTGGCGATAGTAGTTTAACATGGCGTCGAGTCGATTCGGCATTTCCCACCCTTGCAACAGCTTTTCGCCATAAGGGGTATCAAACACTTTACTTCCCAACATATTTCGAAATAAGCCAAAATCAGACGCTCGTAAAACTGATTCTCCGTTACTGGCAGTCAATGTATGAATATATTGGCTTTTTTCTCGTTGTTTAGCACTCGTGATTAATGCACGAGTGAATGTACTTGGATGGGCAGCATTGAGAATAACAAGCTTAGAGAACAATTGAGGCATAAACGCTGCCAACGGCCATGCGATGGCTCCCCCCCAATCGTGGCCAACTAAAATTACCGGTTTATTATTCGCTAATGCAGAAATGAATGCGCCCATTCGTGCAATAAGATTAGGTACTTGATAATCGTTGGGTGACAACAGAGGTGCAGATAAATGATATCCAGGTAAATCTGGCGCAACGACTCTAAATGATTCAGGAAGCTTTTGAATTAATGTCTCCCAAGCATGAGCATTTTCAGGAAACCCATGAAACAAAACGATTAAAGGTGAGTCACTATCATAACCTTGGCGTTCTAGGTAGTGTAGCTCACGACCTTGCACATCAATACATCGAGATTCAATCACACACATGCCTTTTGTCTCCTAATAAAAAAGGCACCAAGCGAACACTTGATGCCTTAGTTAACTCATTCAGATGAATGATTTTATTCTTGAGCGAACATAGCTTCGGTCATACCCATTAGATTATCTGAACCTGATAGCATTGCTGACACGAGTGAACGTGTGCGAGTAAGCAAGCGATCAAAGTAGAATCCAGTGGTTTGGATTTTTGCTTTGTAGAAATCCACCTCTGTACTACCGGCATCTAACTGTTCTTGTGCTTTCACGGCCATTTTCAGCCAGAAGTAAGCCACAGTAACGTAACCAGAGTACATTAGATAATCAACTGAAGCCGCCCCAATCTCATCTGGGTTTGATGCCGCAGCTTTACCAATATCCATGGTAATTTGCTGCCACTCATCCAAATGTGATGCTAGTGCATTGGTCCAAGCACTAAACTGTGCGTTGCCGCGAAGAGAAGCACAATACTCAGCCACTTCTTTAATGAATACGCCTAACAACTCACCGTTTGAACCCATGATTTTGCGGCCGAGCAAGTCAATGGCTTGAATACCCGTTGTGCCTTCATACATGGTACAAATACGTGTATCACGAGCTAACTGTTCCATGCCCCACTCTTTGATGAAACCATGTCCGCCATATACTTGCATACCGTAGCTGGTACTTTCTTGCGCAGTTTCAGTTAAGAAGGCTTTAACAATTGGCGTTAGCAAGGCAAGTTTTGCTTCGGCTAATTGTTTTGCAGCAGCATCCGTTCCATAAAGTGTTACATCTACAAGCTGCATGCAGTAAGCCGCGAGTGCACGGTTACCTTCAGCAAATGCTTTTTGCGTTAATAGCATTCTACGAACGTCGGGGTGAACAATAATGGGATCTGCTGGACCATCTGGGTTCTTGCGACCTGTTAATGAGCGGAACTGAATGCGATCTTTAGCATAACGAAGTGCACCTTGGAACGCCGCATCAGATGCAGCCAGGCCTTCAAGGCCAGTACCGATACGAGCGGTATTCATAAAGGTAAACATGCAGTTTAGACCGCGATTTGGCTCACCGATAAGAAAGCCTTTTGCACCGTCAAAATTGATGACACACGTTGCACTGGCCTTAATACCCATTTTGTGTTCGATGCTGCCACAATGCACAGCGTTGCGGTCGGCCTTCTCACCGTCAGGGCCTACATTAAACTTAGGAACCACAAACAAAGAAATACCTTTTGTACCCTCAGGCGCTCCAGGCAAACGAGCAAGTACTATGTGCACGATGTTTTCAGACATATCGTGCTCACCCGCAGAGATGAAGATCTTTGTACCTGTTAAGCTATAGCTACCATCCTCTTGAGGCTCAGCACGACATTTCAACATGCCCAAGTCTGAACCACAGTGGGATTCTGTTAAACACATGGTGCCCGTCCATTCACCACTAATCAGCTTAGCTAAAAATATATTTCGCTGTTCTTCGGTACCGTGAGCTTTAATGGTTTCCATACATCCCTGGCTCAAGCCTGGATACATGGCCCATGAATGGTTAGCCGCAGAAAACCATTCTGCAATAATTGACGCTAAAGAGTATGGTAAGTTTTGACCACCAAACTCTTCTGGGTGAGCCATACTCGGCCAACCGCCCTCAACGTAAGTAGCGTAAGCCTCTTTAAAACCTGCTGGTGTGGTTACCACACCGTCTTCCCACTTACAGCCTTCTTCGTCACCTGATGCGTTAATAGGTGCTAATGTATTTTCAGAAAACTTAGCCGCTTCAGCAAAAATAGCAGACACTAAGTCTTCCGATGCTTCATCAAATCCCAGCTTTTGATAGTGCGATTGATAGTCTAATAACTCGTGAGTTACGAACATTGCATCGCGTTGTGGAGCTTTATAACCTTCCATACCTAATACCTATATCACTTCAAATAGACCAGCAGCGCCCATTCCGCCGCCAATACACATGGTGCAAACTACATATTTCGCACCACGACGTTTACCTTCAATCAGTGCATGCCCAACCATGCGAGCACCACTCATTCCGTAAGGATGGCCAATAGAAATTGCACCACCATTAACATTTAATAATTCATCGGGAATTCCAAGCTTGTCGCGACAGTAAAGCACCTGTACAGCGAACGCTTCATTGAGTTCCCACAAACCTATGTCGTCCATAGTTAACCCATGTTGCTTGAGTAACTTTGGTACAGCGAAAACAGGGCCAATACCCATTTCATCAGGTTCACATCCAGCAACGGCAATACCGCGATAGATACCCAATGGCTGTGCGCCACTTTTTGCTGCCGATGCATCGTCCATAATGACAGTCGCACTAGCGCCGTCAGACAACTGACTGGCATTGCCCGCAGTTATGCATCCGCCTTCAATCACCGGATTAAGGCTTTGCAAGCCTTCTAGTGTAGTTTCAGGGCGGTTACCCTCATCTTTACTTAGGGTAACTTCTTGTTCTGAGGTTTCACCTGTCTCTTTGTTAACCACTGCTTTCATCGCCGTGATAGGCACTATTTCGTCGTCAAACTTACCGGCTTCTTGGGCAGCTGCCGTACGCATTTGACTCTGATAACCGTATTCGTCTTGCACATCGCGGCTAATGTTGTAACGACTCGCAACCACTTCAGCAGTTTGCAGCATTGGCATGTAAATAGACTTATGTTTGGCAACAAGCGCTGGGTCTACGGCGCGGAACATGTTCATATTCTTGTTTTGTACAAGAGAAATCGAATCTAAACCGCCAGCAACCATGACACTGGCCTCACCGGTTTGAACTGCTTTTGCGGCCGTGGCAATAGCGTACATGCCCGAGCTACATTGACGGTCTAAGGTCATTCCAGCCACGCTAACCGGCAAACCACCAGCTAGCCCAGCTAAACGACCAATGTTCATACCACCAGAACCTTGGGTTAGGGCGGAGCCCATAACAACATCGTCGACTGTGGCTGCATCAATCCCAGCTCTTGCAACAGCATTCGCTATAGCGTGCCCGCCCAAAGACGGAGCTGGTAAATTGTTTAATGCGCCCTTATACGCGCGGCCAATAGGTGTTCTTGCTGTACTTACAATAACTGCATCACGCATGGGTTACTCCTTATGCTTAAACTGAGAGAAATTGGTTCCATCTTTTGCCAGCTTGACCAACAAATCACTTGGCTGTAGCCACATCTGACCATAATCACCAAGCTGATCACGATATGTGCACAACTTGTCTAGTAGCGTGTTTAATCCAATTTCGTCTGCATACTTCATAGGACCTCCTCGATAAACAGGGAAGCCGTAGCCGTACACGTAAATAACATCAATATCGCTCGACTTGGCAGCAATTCCTTCCTCAAGAATGCAAGCGCCTTCGTTAATGAGCGTGAATAAACAACGCACTAATATTTCTTCATCGCTAATGTCATCACGCTGTTTAACACCCAGGCGCTCCGCTTCTGCTTTAGCAATGTCTAGTACTTCTGGATCAGGGATAGGTACTCGACTACCCGCTTCGTAAAGGTAGGTTCCCCGACCGGTTTTCAACCCGTTGCGCCCTTTTTCAACCAATCGGTCTGCAACGGCGCCGTAGGCTGGATCATGTGAAATAAATTCCTGGCGAGATTGTCGAACGTAATAGCCGATATCTAAGCCAGCCATATCGCCCATGGTAAATGGCCCCATTGGCATGCCGAACTCAGTAAGAACTCTGTCTACTTGATCGGGTTTAGCTCCTTCAAGTAATAGTCGATTGGCTTCGCGACCATAAGGTTCGATCATACGGTTGCCCACAAAACCGAAACATACACCAACGAGCACAGCTACTTTCTTGATACGCTTCGCCAATTTCATGCAAGTTTTTATAACATCTGCACCGGTATGCTCTGCTTTTACTACTTCAAGTAGCTTCATCACATTGGCTGGAGAGAAGAAATGTAGTCCTATAACATCTTGTGGCCTAGAGGTGACTGCCGCAATTTCGTTTACGTCAAGAGTCGAGGTGTTAGACGCCAATATTGCACCGGGCTTACAAACCTTATCTAGTGTTTGGAATACCGTTCGTTTGACTTCCATTTTTTCGAATACGGCTTCGATAACTAGGTCGACATCTGCCAAATCGTCATAAGTTGTCGCGCCTGTTAGCAGCGCCATGCGTTG
>JALUXV010000555.1 GCA_027013165.1 Alteromonadaceae bacterium | reverse complement strand
GAAACCAGCTCGCATAGCCTACTAACCAAGGGGAAATGGTGCCCGGGGCCGGACTTGAACCGGCACGCTGTTACCAGCGAGGGATTTTAAATCCCTTGTGTCTACCAATTTCACCACCCGGGCGTAGGGTTACTGCGTTTGCAGTTGGTACAGGTTGGTTCCTGCTAGCCACTTGAAGTAGCTTAATGTGGAGGCGGAACCCGGAGTCGAACCGAGATCCACGGATTTGCAATCCGCTGCATAGCCATTCTGCCATTCCGCCGCTGTAACTTTTTATTTAGCTACCAACATAATCTTATGTGTTAGTAGTTCTTGAATTGGAGCGGGAAACGAGATTCGAACTCGCGACCCCGACCTTGGCAAGGTCGTGCTCTACCAACTGAGCTATTCCCGCATTCAATTTAAGTTACTGCTACATTTCGTTTTTGCTGTTGCCGTCTCGAAATGTGGGGTGCATTCTACCTTCAACGGACAAACTGTCAATACGTAAAACCCAGTAAATTCTCATTTTTGTATCGTTTGCAGGAATTTTACTCAGATTGCACATATAGCGATCAAAATAGTGTTTATTTATCACCCTTTAAGTGTGGCCAAGCAGCAAAACTGTACTGAATCATAGACCAAAGTGACAACACGGCAGCAATGTAGAGTAATACATAACCTAGAGATACCCAGTAAATGGTAATTCCCATAAAAGTCTCTAAGCCAGACAGTAAACCAATTAAGGCTAACATCTGCGCAGTAGTTTTCGCTTTACCAATAAAAGAAACCTTTACCGCTTCACGAACCCCTCTTTGTCCCATCCATTCCCGCAATGCCGACACATAAATTTCACGTATCAAAAGAATTACCGCAGGTATGGTTATCCAAAGTGTGCCGTAGCTATGGGTAATCATTAACAACGCGGCTGCCACGATAAGTTTGTCGGCTACGGGGTCAAGAAAGGCGCCAAATGGCGTTGATTGCTGAAGTTTACGGGCTAAATAGCCATCGAACCAATCAGTAATTGCCGCTAACCAAAAAATTAACGCCCCTACTTCATGCGCCCAACGCCAATCTAGAAAATAGATAACTACGAAAACAGGAATTAAAAGTACCCGAAACAGGGTGATAACGTTAGGAATTGTCCACATTACTACTTCTCATTGTGAGGTATTAAAAGCGCTGGTATCAAAGCAGCGTCTTTATTCTACTGAAAATCTAAACTGCGCTGCGTCACGCTACTGTAACATTAATTTCTGAAAATTCCTTGTTTGAATCTCGCTAGTGATGCAAGTAGGTGTATATAGTATCGGCGAGTTCTACACTTATTCCCGGAACCTTGGCTATTTCATCCTTACTCGCCTCTTTTAAACCTTGTAAGCCACCCATGAACTTCAACAAGCTCTGTCTGCGCTTTGCTCCTATTCCCGGAATACTCTCTAGCGTCGACGTATTTTTCACCTTTTGCCGTTTATTTCTATGACCGGCAATGGCAAATCGGTGTGATTCGTCTCGAATGTGCTGAATTAAGTGAAGCCCGGGATCGTTCGATTCCATAGGTACGGTTTCGTAGCTTCCTGCAAGGAAGATAGTTTCTAGGCCAGCTTTACGGGTGGTTCCTTTGGCAACACCCAACAACATAGGTGTTTTATCTAATGGCCAATCTTCGAAAAACGCCTCTGCTTGTGCCAACTGCCCTTTACCACCGTCGATGACTAAAATATCGGGAATGTTCTCAGCATCTTTTACTGTTTTATATCTGCGTTTTAATGCTTGAGCCATAGCGGCATAATCATCGCCGGGGGTTATTCCTTCAATATTATATCGTCGATAACTGGCTTTATGAGGGCCGTCACGGTTAAACACCACACACGAAGCTACCGTTTGTTGTCCTGCCGTATGACTAATATCAAAGCACTCCATTCTTGCAATAGGAGCCTGTAGCTCTAGATTCGTTTCAAGAGCTACAAAACGGCTATGTACGGATTTTTGTTCAATGAATTTAGCCTCTATCGCAGTGAGCGCATTGTCATTGGCGAGTTTGAGATAATGACGTTTCTCTTCCCTAGCGCCTTTAAAGAACGACACTTGGTAACCAGCTTCACCACTTAATAAGGTTTTAATGCCTATTTCGTCATCCACTTCCATGGGTAATACGATTTGCTTCGGAATGGTCTTATTTCCAGCAAGGTAAAATTGTAAAAGAAAGGCTTCGAAAATTGCCGCTGGTTCTTCATTGGCGGGAATTTTTGGGAAGAAGGCTTTGCTTCCCAATAATTGGCTTTGCCTAATAAACATGACATGCACACAAGCCATATTGCCTTTCATTGCAAAGCCGAACACATCCATTTCATTTTGGTTACCTTCAACCCACTGACGCTCTTGAACTTTGCGCAGTGCGCTGATTTGATCCCGATATCGGGCAGCCGCTTCAAAATTAAGGGACTCACTGGCCTTTTCCATTTTTTCTACCAATGAGCCAATGACTTGAGAATTTTTACCCTTTAAAAATAATCGCGCTAAGTTGACCTGCTCTTGATATTCTTCGTCAGAAACGTGCCCTTCTACACAAGGTGCACTGCATCGCTGCATTTGATACTGCAAACAAGGCCGACTTCTTGCGCGATATTCAGTGTCTTCACACTGGCGCACGGGAAATATGCGGTTCATTGAGCGTAAGCTTTCTCTTACCGCCCATGAATTTGGATAAGGGCCAAATACTTCGCCGTCTTTATGCTTGCTACCACGATGAAAGGCCAAGCGAGGGTGTTTGTGGTTAGAAAGTAATATAAAGGGGTATGACTTGTCGTCACGCAATAAGACATTGTAGCGAGGACGGTATTTTTTAATGAAGTTATTTTCAAGAAGAAAAGCCTCGGTTTCACTGTTAACTACAGTAACGTCCATTGAGGCAATTTGTGCTACTAACGATTGGGTTTTCGCGTTATCAAGAGTTTTTCGAAAATAGCTAGATACGCGCTTTTTGAGGTTTTTCGCCTTACCGACGTAAATAACTTCGTTAGCCTGGTTGTACATACGATATACACCAGGCTGATGAGTCAAATTCTTTATAAAAGCTACAGAGTCAAAGGTATCCATCAATTAGAGTGCGTTAGTATCAATCAACTTGTATCGCAGTGCTAAGTGAGTAAGCTCCACATCATTTTCGACCTGAAGCTTCTTAAACATTCGGTACCGGTAGGTATTTACCGTTTTGGCGTTTATATTCAGCTCTGTTGCAATATCTGGCACCCGTTTACCACGAGATAACTGCAAAGCAATGTTTAGCTCTCGAGTAGACAAATCGTTAAACGGGCTTTCATCGGCGGGTTTAAGTACACCCATCGCTATACTATGAGCAATTTCGTTGTCGAGGTATTTTTGACCCGAATGTACCTTGTAGATGGCGCGAATAACTTCTTCAGGCTCTGCATCTTTAGTTAAAAAACCATAAGCACCAGCGCTCATTACCTGAGACGGTATGGGGTTTTCCTTTTGCGCAGAGAAGCATATCACACGTGTATTTTCCGACATGCGAAGGATTTTTTTTGTTGCTTCTAAACCACCAATCCCTGGCATATTAACATCCATTAACACAACATCAGGTGGATTTTTGCGACAAAGTTTAACGGTATCTTCACCATTTTTGGCTTCGCCAACTACTTTAAAATCGCTAACGTCATCTAATATACGACGTATTCCACCTCTGACCAAATCATGGTCGTCTGCTAGGATTATTTTTATCACGGCGTTTTCCACTCACTACATTAACCAAAACTTACCTTCATAACGGGTAATTTACGTTTGGTGGCCAACATCATACCACGCAGTTCTAATTCGTGAAGCGATGTTTTGTAAGCTCCTGTTTAATTTAGTGCAATGCTTCTATGAATTCCCTCACCTTTTTTTGTTAAATGATTAAAAATTCATCGAATACAGAAAATGTCACCGGTTATTCGTGTTTTTTTGCTAAGCAATACGTTGAAACGCGTTAAATTCGGAAAACGTATATTGGTGTTTTCGACTAGTTTCTGTAATCACAAAGGGAATTTCACAAGACTCGCCAATAGGTACTGCCAGGTTTGCCAATACTTCGATTAGTGCCTGGGTACTCGTTAGAGTTTCACCGGTGGCATCTTTATACCCCCCTAACCAATTTTCCCTAGGAGTGTATTCTTCTAGCCAAGTGAATGGCGATGCTACGATAAGTAAACCACCAAGGTTAACTCTTTTTATCACTTCTCGTATAACTTCCGCAGGGTTTGCAAGTCTGTCTACAAGGTTACCCATAAATATCAGGTCGTAGTTGTCGAATTGAGGCTTTAAGTTGCCTGCATCCCCTTGATGAAAGCTCACTTTGTTCAGTACATCACTCAATTCCAAGTCGTAAGCCTTGTTAACATTGAATTGTGTCAGCTCGCCCTCTGTGATCGTGTTATAACGCACTTCCCCCCGCTCTTGCATAGATATAGCTGTTTTAATAAAGCGAGCAGAGAAATCGATACCGTCAACGTGGTCAAACGCCTTTGCTAGCTCAAAGCTAGTTCGGCCCACGGCACAGCCTAAGTCTAAAGCCCTTGTAAAGGACCGCCCGTGGTTTTGCTCAATACAGTATTCAGCGCTGGCTTTGGCAAAGTTTGCAACGCCCAAGCGGTTAAACCCATAATGAAAGGCGCAATATTGAGAAACTTGCGTGTCACTTTCATAGTCAAAATCTGAAACCGTAATTTTGGTGTTTGATTTCACCATTCTAAACCCTGCATGTTGATAAAAGTGACGTCTAAAGGCATAGCGACTGTCTTTGCTAGCTTCGTTTCCTGTAGAGATCCAACTGCCACCTTTAATTAAATTGTGTTTGTTGTCGTAGGTAGGCGTTGTAAAGTCGTCATACAAGGGGTGAACTTTAAAACCATCAAACGGATAAATGGGCGTTTCGGTCCATTGCCATACATTCCCAGCAATATCGAAAAATTCACCCTGCTTGTTAATAGTAACTGGCTCACTTGATGCGTACTTGCCTAGCCCTATGTTTAAGCCTTCGTCGAAAAGATTACCCTTGAACCCGCTGCAATCAATCACACGAGTCCATTCATCTTCTGTCGGCAGCCTAACGCTTTCACCGAGTTTTTCACTCATATAGTTACAGTAGGCCTTCGCCTCGTGATAATTCACATCAACAGGCCAATCTAGGGGCAGTTGAATTTCCTCTAGCATTGCTCGGTAAACATAACCATTGTCAGACTTTCGCCAAAATGTGGGATGTTCTGCTTCGGTATATTTGCGCCATTGGTTACCTTCGTCTTCCCAAAAGCGTTCGGTTTTGTAACCTCCTTCTGCAACGAAAGCCAAAAACTCTCCATTAGACACTAACTGCTGACTAACCTCGAATTCCTTAACACCGGCCTTGTGTGTGCCGTATTCGTTGTCCCATCCATAGTACTGGTCATCGAGAGTTTTGTTTCGGCTAACCATACCCTCTGGTACTTTGATAAAGGGATTGTTAGGCGTTGGGCCTGAGGTTTGGCAAATTGGCCATCGACTACTTGGCGTTACCCACTGTAAATCAAGCTGTCGAATAAGCACTGAAGAGGTTTCTAAATGGATCCGTTCATGCTCTATCCCCATGATGATAGGCCACAATATACTATCCCAAGTCACCGGCAGCGTTACTGGCAACGTATCGATAAGTGACAAAACTAAGTCCCTGACATTGTTTCGATAACGTCTTACGGCATCTACTGTTGGCCAGTCGTAATTCCTATCGTTAAGGTCATCCCAACTCATTTCATCCACGCCCACAGCAAATAAGGCTTCGAACTTTGGGTTGATACGCGTGGAAATGGTTTTTGCGAACATCAATTTATTGACATAGAAAGTGGCGGTGTGACCAAAGTAAAAAATCAGAGGATGACGAAGCTTTTCAGGTCGTTGATAAAAGGCATCGCTATGATTAAGCACGCCAAATAGTGCTTCGTACGTATCGAAAGAATCTAAGAAATAGTCTTTAAGCTCACGTCGCTTTTGATCTGGACTTCCACTCGACAACTGCAATGTACTGAGCGCTTTTATCATACTGATCCCTCATTTCCTTTTGTCTCAACGTATAAAATCATAGTTATGTTACGCCATACTAACAATGCTACAAGTATTGCAAACAAGATAAAAAAAATGCGAAACCGAAGTTTCGCATTTACCACGTCTGGCTTTGGGAATGAGTACGTTAGTAAAGCACTTTTTGACCATTTATCTCCATAAGATAACGTATACTCTGCGGTATTTGCAGCATAACTCGCGAAGATTCGTCCTCTAAAAAGAAGTAAGTGATTCCCTGCTTCTTCGCAGCCTCTACTATTGCCGCAATACCCACATCGCCTTGCCCCAGTACCACATTAGTTTCTGGATCTGCCATTCCGTCAGGCGTGTTTTCAGTGCCATGGGCTCTGTCTTTTAAATGCAAAGACGTAAACATACCTGGGTACTTATTCAACAGCTCAACGGGGTCTTGTCCGCCGTGCTTTATCCAAAATACATCCATTTGAAACTTAGCGTGCTCTACATTAGTTAACATGTAATCTAAAATTGTGCCTCCCTCATAAGGGTAAAACTCGTAACCATGAGGGTGATATTGAAGGGTTATTCCATCGTCGTGTAGCAATTTACCCGCGGTATTCATTATATCTACAGCCGCTTTAGCATCTTCAATAGTGAAGGTACCTTGATGTGGGATCCAGTAAAAAGTAGCAAATCTGGCACCGTAAAACTGAGCTTTATAGGCTACAGCTATAGGGTTATCACGTAATTCTTCATAGCTTGTATCTACACTTACTACTTGAACGTGATTTTTATCGAGTATAGCTTTGAAGTCGCTAACGGAATGGCCGTATAACGCGCCGCCTCCCTCAACATTATGAATACCCCACTGGTTAAGCTGCTCCATGGCATCGGGAACACTTTCTTCCATTTGATGGCGTAAGCTGTATAACTGCACGCCTAATTCATGTGCCTGTGCCATTGATGACAAAAACAAACATAATCCCACGGCTTTTACAGTATTAATAATATGGCGTCCTTTTGTCATAGTGTCCTCTTTGACTGTTTCAGGAGTTGTTATGAATTTGTAAACTTACCCTACAACCCCCTGAACACTATAGCCCGAATTCGGACAACAATAGGACAAATTCGGCGCTGTATTCTAACCTATCGCTTTACAGTATTTTTCAATATAGTCAGCTTGACTCGGCATTACATTTGCTGAGTTATCAATTACTTGCTTGATGTGTTCTAACCTAGCGTGTATTTCGGCTTCAGGTAAAGTATCAACGAGCGGATGGTAACCTTTTGGCATAATGCCTTGCCCATGCATTACCGCTAACCAAGAGGTTTCATTGAATAGCTCCACATCTTGACGATATATGCGGCCGTTAGCTTTATAAAGATCAATTTTGTTTTGCAAATAATCAGGAATAGCCATGTGCTTGCAGTAACGCCAAAACTCAGTGTCTTCTCGTTCGGTCGCTTTATAGTGCAGAATAATAAAGTCGCGGATCCTCTCCATTTCAACAGATGTCTGTTGGTTGTAGGTATCTATATCAATTTGTTCAAACCCTTGATGGGGGAACATTCCCAGCAACTTTGCGATTCCCGCTTGAATAAGATGAAGCCCTGTAGACTCAAGGGGTTCTATAAATCCAGCGGAAAGGCCTATGGCAACACAGTTTTTAACCCAAAATTCTTTGCGCATGCCTGTTTTCCAACGAAGGATATTCGGATCGTTGAGTGGTTCACTCTCCATTTGCTGGGTTAACACATCAACAGCGTTTTGTGTTTCTACAAATTGGCTGGGAAACACGTAACCGTTGCCTATACGATGTTGCAGTGGAATTCGCCACGTCCACCCAGCGTCTTGCGCAGTGCTCACTGTGTATGGATAAACGCTATTCTTTGCCAAGCATGGCATAGCCACTGCGCTGTCGCACGGAAGCCACTGCGACCAGTCCTCAAACCCAGTATTGAGTGTTTTGTCGATAAGTAGGCCGTTAAAACCCGAACAATCAATAAATAAGTCACCACTAATTGTCTGGCCATTATCTAATACCAAGCTGTCGATAAAACCGTCGGTGTCACGCAAACATACATCTTCCATTTTGGCCTCAATGCGTTTAACACCGCGGCCCTCTGCAAGCTTTCTTAAATATTTAGCGTAAAGGGTTGCGTCGAAATGAAAGGCATAAGCAATTTTCGATAAGGGCGAGTTTCCTCTATTTTCAGGGCGCATAAACTTGCCTTGTTTAGCGGCAACTGCGGCGAGAGAATAGGCATCGAGATCGTGCGCTTGGCCTTGCTGAAACATCTTCAACCAGTAGTGGTGAAATTGAATGGCGTCCATATCAGTACCGAAGCTGCCAAAGGGATGCATATATGCATGGCCTTTTTGCTTCCAGTTCGCAAACTCTATACCTAATTTAAATGTCGCCTGGGTTTCGCGAACAAATTCGTTTTCGTCTATCCCCAAAATGCTATTGAACAGTGCTATTTGAGGAATGGTTGCCTCGCCAACCGACACTGTACCTATACTCTGAGACTCAATGAGTACTATTTCGGCGTATTGGTTCTTAAGCACTGTGGCTAGGGCAGCGGCAGTCATCCACCCTGCACTACCACCTCCTAAAATAACGACTTTATTTACTGCTCGCATACTAAATCCTGTTCAATCGTTTTTTGTTAAATCTGCGGCAACTGCACAGCGGTTTGCTTAATTAGTTGACGGAGTTTATCTAGCCGCGACACTAACTCAGAGATATCCCAAATATAGCTTAAAGGGTCTGCGTTTTGCGGATAACGTTCAAATGCCAACAGGGTATTCTCAAGCAAACCTGAATCTGCGGGATAGTGCTCAAACTGGGGTAACACACCAGTATCAACATAAAAGTTAACAAGATAACTAAGATCTTCGTTAACCAATTGGGAGGTCGCTAATTGCCAAAACTCAGTGTTATCTTTGTTGCACAAATACATTGGCAATACCGCCATGTCACGCCAGTACTTATAGCGCTGGGCTGACATACGACAGAAATATTTTACCGCTGTTTCCGAAAGCCTTGCGCCACTTAATAGTGGCCAAAGGGAAGCAAGTTGTTGTGTTCTGTACCCTAACCCGCCGTCATCCAACAATTGGTGCACACCGGTTTCAAATAAGTAAATAGTCGAACCATCAGGTTGCCATGTGTCACTCGCTAACTTAGCCATTGAAAATTGTCGACTGCTATTGCTCGATTCACTTTCAATAGGTACGTCGCTACCGTCAAAACTCTCAGAACTAAACCTTCGGGAATAGCATTTGTTCTGCAAGTATTGGCGCTCAATATAACCATTGTCTAAGCACTCCAATACATTGCTCAAACTAGCTTCTTTAGGGGTGTGTTCAATAATCTTTATGGTGTCTATCGGCAAGCTATCACTTGAATCATCACTTGCGCACAAGCGACAATCTAAAGTCACCATACTAAGGCTAGCTTTATCATTAGATTCTGGGTTCGACGAGTCTAACTCCAACACCTTGCCGTGGGTTACTGCGACTTGCTTAAGCAAGGAACATAGAGACTTAGCGTTAACTCGAAGCCCATACTCTAAACTGGAGAGAATTGATCGTGGATCTGCACTTGGCCTAGTAAAGGTGTTATTCGCTGCACACATAGTATTGAGCGAAAACGCTTCCAAATTCCACTGGCCGTCGCGCTTTTCATTGCGTAAGCGAGTGAGATAATGAACAAAACCTACCCCGTTGAGCGGTACTCCCGACTTTGCAAGCCCAGCAAGTGACGATTGGCCTTTGTTGCTCCAACCAATGTATTGATTGGCGAGAAATGGCGTTGCGTTAGCCTGTTCAATAAGCACTTTTTCGGTTATACCAAGGTCTTGCAGTGCCAAGAGTACATCTGCTTGTAATGTGAGGCTTCCGTGGCTCAATGTGTAGTGTTTGCTAGTAGCATGGCTCACCGATATTTCTGTGTCTCTAAGGGCAAACGCAGCCATTGCCGAAGTAAACCATCCACCAAGAGCACTGTGCTCATCGCTGATCACCTTTATTTGTTTAAGCTCGGCGTTAATGTGTATTTCGCTCATATTAACTACGTCCATATAAGCTAAAGTTAGCCGGTCGATTTAGCTGAGACGCCGTAGGATTGTTTTGTTCAGTCTCGTGTAACATAGACACAATGTGTTCATGGGTTGGCATGTGAGTAACACACTGTTGAATATTTAATTTTAACGAACTCATGTATTTTTCAGCATGGGCTAGCGTAGCCTTGTTTACACGCACATCACCCATTGCTGGCGTTACGCCCTGACCGTGGTACACCGCTAACCAAGAGGGTGTTAGAAACAGTCCGTATTTGTAGTCTTCAATGACGCCTATCTCTTTATAGAGTTGCATTTTCTCGGCAAGACTTTGCGGAATATCCAAATGTTTGCAAAAAGACCAAAATGGGGTGTCTTCCCTTTGCGTCGCGTGATAATGAAGGATGAGAAAATCACGGATCTTGTCCATTTCATTGCTAAAATAGCGATTATACTCGCTACGCTTAGCCGCAAGATTCTCCCGCTGTGGTAACAACTCAATCAACTTCATGATAGCCGCTTGAATAAGATAAATACTGGTAGACTCTAAAGGTTCTAAAAAGCCACTAGAAAGCCCTATGGCAACACAGTTTTTAACCCAGCTCGATTGGCGCTTGCCCGTAGTAAATCTCAATCGGTTCGGTTCCGAACTTGGTTTACCGGGTAAATTATCAAATAGCGTTTTTAACGCAGTGTCGTCGCTTATGTATTGGCTTGAATACACATAACCGTTACCCATTCTGTGCTTTAATGGAATTTGCCACTGCCAACCTGCTTCTCTCGCAATCGCTTTGGTGAAGGGTAACGGCTTTCCATTGTGTTCACTTTGCACAGCAATAGCTCGGTCGCAAGGCAACCAATGAGACCAATCTTCATAGCCAGCGTGTAAACACTGCTCTATTAAACGCCCTCTGAACCCTGAACAATCGACAAAAAAATCGCCGTTGATAACGCCTCCGTTATCTAGCTTTAGTGATGCTACTGAGCCATCACTCTTGCGCATAGCCACACTTTCAACTTTGCCCTCAACTCTGTTAACACCGCGTTGCTCTGAGAATCCACGTAAGTACTTTGCGTATAAACCAGCATCAATGTGATAAGCGTAAGAATAAGTCGATGTTAGTAGGTTTGGCTCTGTTGTCGGAAAGGCGAATTTACTTTGTTTGCAGGCCATCACGGGTAGCGAGTAATCATCAAGATTTAGCGCTGAGTTTCGCTTTTGCGCCTGATAAAAATAATGTTGGAAGCTAACGTTATTGAGTGGCTCACCGTAATCACCAAACGGATGAATATACGCATCGCCAATGTTTCCCCAATTGGAAAACTCAATACCGGCTTTAATGGTAGCGTTTGTCGCTCTTATGAACTCGCCTTCATCAATACCTAATCGCTGATTGAAAAAACGTAAATGGGGTAAGGTTGCTTCTCCCACTCCGACAGTACCAATGGCATCTGATTCCACGAGCGTAACTGTAAAAAGGTTAGGATTAAGAAGTTTAGAAAGCGCAGCAGCCGTCATCCAGCCAGCAGTACCGCCGCCTAAAATGACAAGTCGTTTAATTTGGTGGGTAGGCGCTTTAAACACGCATTACCTCGTTTAGGTATTTTTTCTTTACTATCATAGGGTAAAACATACAAAGCACAACAGCGGTGCCTACCCACAGGCAGACACCGCAAACACATCTAGTGCTTATAATTAGAACACACCTCGAACCACTAGACTGAAGCGTCGGTCATTAACGAACGCGCCTCGAAGTCTACGGTTACCGTCCTGATCCACTTGCATTGCTGTACGCGTAACTTCGTCAGTAAGATTAGTACCCTGAATACCTACTTTAATATTATCAGTAACATCATAGAATACCGATGCATCAAGGAACCCAATGGCTTCATTAAAGATAGGTAATTGAGTAATAACATCTTGAGTAGTCAACAAGTACGCAGACCGCCAGTTATAGGCCATACGCGCATTCCAACTATCTTTCTCGTACATTAACACTAAGTTGTAGTTATCTTCAGATAAACCTTCTAACGGTAGTCCTTCAAAAGCAAAGTTCGCATTGGCAGTGGTATCAGGGTTATCCGCTGATAATCCCGCGTTGGGAGAACCTTCCTCGTCTACATAGGTGTAGTTAGCTTGAATACCTATGCCATCAAAAGGGGCTGGTAGCATATCGAAGAATTGCTGATAGGCAATCTCGAAGCCTTGCACGGAACCTTCGTCACCGTTCAATGCAGACGCTACCTCTACTTCTTGAGTAGAACCATTGTTAGTAAATGACTCGGTTCTGGTACCACTAATAAAGTAGTTTTCTAAATCTTTATAGAAATACGAGAAGGTCAATGAGCCAACAGGCGCGAAGTACCATTCCAACGTAAGGTCGTAATTAACCGCTTCCATGGGTTTAAGGTAGGGGTTGCCCGAATTAGCGGTATAACGACCAATCGTTGATGAAATGAGATCAGGCTGACCGTCGCCGTTGTTGTCATCACCGACTACGTTAATTCTGTCTTGTTCTTGAATAGCAACGTAATTTCTCATTAGTCCCAATTGGGGCAATGCGATAGTTTCAGCTACACCAAACCTCATGAGTACTTCATCTGTTATGTTGAGCTTAAAGTTGAAGCTTGGAAGTAGTGTATTGTAATCACTTGACGCTACCAACGAACGAGACCCGGCATCACCAAAGGCTTTTTGGTCATCTGGCAAGTAATTCTCTTGTTCAGTAGGATCATTCGGATCATCAGGTACGTTATCGGGGAATACAATGAAACCAGCTGTGTCGTTTTCTATGTTGACATAGCGCAGACCAAAGTTACCCGAGTAGTCCATATCGCCCCACTCACCTTCGAAATTAGCTTTAATATAAAAGGCAGTATTAACTTCGTCGGTTTGGTTAATTTCGTTGTCGATAAAGTCAGAACCGTCAGCATTGCGCGCCGACAGTGGTGTCCAGCCATTTGCAACGGGCCCCAGCGCGGTTGCTGCATTTCTGTAGTTTTCAGCCAATGACATCGCTGGGAACAAGAAAGCATTACCTCCATCAACGTTTAATACACCGCCACGAGCAAAGTTATCAAAGCTTACTTCTTCGTGTGGTACTTGCGATCCCGCTGCGGAGTCAAACCAAGCGATATCTCCCGTCCATGCTTCTGACAATACCCCCCAGTTATAGGTAGATTGACGTGTGGTTTGTTCACGTTTGGCATAACGAGCACCAAACTGCACCGACGTTAACGGACCTTCATCAAAGATATATTTTGTATCAAAGCGCGTTGCAAATTCTTCACCTTCATTAACCGCAATGTGATCCATCGCACTTCTGAAGTATGACCTACTAGGGTCAGTGAAGTGGTTGTTGTTTCGGTCAAAATCAGCCTGGCCATTGTAGGTAGGCGCATAGAAATCAATGGTAGGCGTTCCTGTGCCAGTCACGTCCAAGCCAACAACTGCATCTGTTGCTCCCATAATCGAGAAATCTATAACGTCATTGGTACCTTCAACGTATTGCAAATCAAGATTGAACGCCCAAGAATCATTAGGCGTATACTGAACGTTAAAGCTTAGATCTTCTACCGTCGATTCGTTATCTCTGAAACGCGACTGTAGCACATGGTTCATACCGAAAATGCCGCCCGGCGTGCGTTCGCCTTCGTTACCACGCCAGCCTTCATTTGATGTCATGATACCTTGTTCAAAGTAACCGTTTGAATCATACGCAAACTCAGTACCGTCGATTGGGATCAGGCCATCTTGCGCATCGCCATCGTCCATTTCTACCGCATTTTCCGTCCACGCTAATTGAGAATCACTGCGAATGTATTCACCGGTAGCTAAGATAGTGCGGTCTGGATTTTGCCATTGCACAACCGCAGCAAAGCCTTGACGAGTTCGGTCATCTTTTTTACGGGTTAGTCGTGCACCTTCAGGAATAAGATAATCATTGCCAGCTTGTGGCCAATATTGCCCCACCATAGCACCGTCTGATTGCGCTTTGAGTTCTGAATGTGACGCGTTTAATAATAGACCCCACTTACCACTGTCGTTTTCAAACACATTACTGTAAAGTGCTGAAAATGTTGGTGTGGTTTCTTCTATAAAGTCGGCGTAAGTTGCATCCGCAGAAAAAGCAATCATTTGACCATCGGTGTCAAATGGCTTTCTGGTAATAAGATTTACCGTACCTGCAATACCACCTTCAATCATATCGGCAGTACTGTTTTTGAATACCTGAACTGAACCCATCAGTTCTGGGGGAACGTCTTGGAAGCTCAATCCACGTCCAGAGTCAGCAGTAAAGCTATCACGACCATTAAATTCACTGCGGACATGAGTTAAACCGCGAATAACAACACCGCTACCTTCTGTGCCAAAGTGATCTGGGTCGTTTGGTGCTGCAAAACGCCCCATGGTTATCCCTGGTAAACGAGAAATCGCTTCAAGTACTGAACGGTCAGGAAAGCCGCCAATATCAGAAGCATCAAGTGCATCGACCACGGTTTCACTGAAACGCTTAATATTCTGCGCGTTAAATAGATCTGCTCGTGTTCCACGAACGTCTATTACCTCCACCGCGTCTTCCTCGGTATCAGCTTCTGTGTCCTGTGCGTAAGCGTGTCCTGCTGTTAGTCCCAAAACGGCAGACGCAAGCACTGAGTATTTGAATCGCTTGTTACTTGGTAGCAATAATTGCTTTTCGGTTTTCATACGAACCCTCTTGTTTTTTTGTGTTAATTCGGCCCGTATGGGCACTATTAACAATAGGTTTCGGTGCTTTCACACCGAACGTGTTTAAATCCTTCTTTGCACCATTTCTTTTACACAATAATCAACAGCTCGAACGGTTAACGCCATAAAAGTGAGCGAGGGATTAACCGTAGCCGTAGAACAATACGAAGCTCCGTCGGTGACGAATAAATTGGGGATATCATGGGTCTGATTGAATCCGTTAAGCACCGAGTTTTTCTTGTCGCGCCCCATTCTTGCGGTACCCAATTCGTGAATAGCCTGTCCGGGTACACCGTCATAAATCGACACATTACTTTGAATATTTTGTGCACCCACGGTTTTTAGCATCGCTTCACATTCTTGAGCGCAATCTTCCATCATCAAACGTTCATTGTCTGACCAGGTAATATTAAAATGGAGTTGAGGTATGCCCCATTTGTCTTTCTTAGTGGGATGTAATGCCACCTGGTTTTCAAAGCGAGGTAACATCTCACCTTGCGCATACATGCCAAAATACCAATCACCAGGTTTGGTAAGGCTATCTTTAAAATCAGCGCCTATCCCTTTTCTGTATTGACCCGACTTCCAATTGCCACGAGATGCGCTCCCGCCCATGGCGTAACCACGCACGTAGTGCTTTTTGTAACGACTTGGTTCATATTGAAAGTTAGGAATGTATATCCCTGTTGGGCGACGGCCTGAATAATATTCATCGTCAAAACCCTCTACTAAACCACCTGCTGAGGCGTTGTAGTTATGGTCCATCAGATAATGGCCAAGCACACCGGAAGAATTAGCAATTCCATTGGGAAAGCGTTTCGACACTGAATTCAACATGATTTGTGTTGTACCTATGGTAGATGCACACAAAAACACAACAGACGCAAAATATTCCCGCTCGGTGAGGTCCTCGCTGTCAATGACTCGAACGCCCTTAACACGGTTGGTTACCTCATCATAAATCAAGCTGTGAACCACACTGTCAGTAGCTATGGTTAACTTACCTGTCGCCATAGCAAAGGGAAGCGTTGAACTTTGCGTAGAAAAATAGGCACCGAAAGAACAACCTTTCTGACACTCATTCCTGGCCTGACAAGAAATTCTTCCATGAGACATATGCTCTGGTGTAGCTTGAGACAAATGAGCGCAGCGCCCCATGATCATAGGACGATCAGGATAGTGATGAGCAAACTTGTCAGCCACATGCTTTTCAACCGAATTCATTTCAAATGGCGGCAAACTGTCACTGTCTGGAAGTTGAACTAGCCCGTCTTTGTTTCCAGAAATACCCACGTGCTTTTCAACATATGAATACCACGGCGCTAAGTCGGCATATCGTATTGGCCAATCATTCCCATGTCCGTCAGCTTTGTTTGCGTTTAGGTCAAAGTCACTCATACGATACGACTGTCGATGCCACGTCAGCGACTTACCGCCAAGTTGATTACCACGAATCCAATTAAATTTGGTGCCTTCCTCATTGCTATATGGGTAATCTTTATCACTGCCAAAAAAGTGTTTGGTAGCATCGTTAAATGCATAGCAAGTTGACTGGACTGGATACTCTTCTTCCCTCAAAACATTAGAAACTTTAGTGCGTTCAGAGAATAACCATGGGCCTTTGCCTTCTGTGGGATAGTCTTTTCGATGCTCTACTTTTCTACCACGTTCAACCATTAACGTTTTGAATCCACGTTCAGTAAACTCTTTAGCAGCCCAGCCACCAGTAATCCCAGAACCTACAACAAGGACATCAAATTCTTCGCGGGTATTTTTATTAAACAGTTCACTCATAATCGATTCATACTCAGTAGTAATCCAAAGAACCCCAAGCTTTAGTTTCTGGCGTCACTGGAATTGAGCCTTTATAGCCGCCGGGAACCATTTGATAATTAAGCGCCTTGGTTGCGCCTGCCTCACTGGTAAAATAACCAAAAATAATAAGGCCTTTTAAAAATGAAAAATGATGAGCTGTGGTCTGATCAAAGCCCTTGTGATCTTCTAATGCCTCTAACATCTCTGTTTGCTGCTCTGAATTCAGAGCGATATATGGCTGCCCAGCAGTAGCGCGAGACACTTGATCTATTTGTGTAATGAGCTGTTGAACATTTCTTACTTCTGATAGCGAATGACAAGTAGACAATTGGTGAGCAATAAACTCGTGACAATTCACGTCAGCCGCACTTGGAGTATCCGTTCGTGGGATCACGGTTTCACAGATAGAGCGCAGTGTAAGTAACGCGTCTCTTGAAAATGCAGTGGAAGAATTATTGATAGTCGCCCCTTTCTCATAGAAAGCGGCCGCCGCTCCAATCGAAGTATTAGTAACAATACTCGCCGCACTAACACCAACAGCAGCACCAATGCGCTTTAATATCGTTCTTCTTAATTCAGAACTTACACTTTGTTTAGTAGTTAGTTTCACCATTTCTTCTCCTAAAAGACTGACTCATTGGTGTAAAACTCATTCGGCGCATCCTTGCTAACACGTTAAAAAACATCTAGTATTGGTAGCGGTTCCAATTTAACGCAATATTTACATACAAACAACTCAATCATGATTCACACTTGAACTTTTACCCGTGTATTTTTGATTGCGATAAAATGTTTTGTTAGTCACTTACTGTTAACAGAAACCGGAAATACTAATAAATTCGTCACTATTTCTTGAAAAATTAGCATTTTGTTAGCACTGCTTGCCTTAAACGTTTAACAAAAGCATATAAATATTTATTTAGTTGACTTCGTTTCTATAGCGAACAACTTCAGTTGTAAGTTAAAACTAAGCCGAAGAGCTTTGTAAACATTGTGTAATATTATTGCTAAGCGCATCCAAATTGCGTTATGACAAATTCGGTTATCTATGCAAGATAATCGGCGCATCACAAATACTTGCTAAAACAAGAAGGAGCACTAAATGGGTATTAGAAAACACAATAAAGGACAGTTAATGCTCGATGATATAAACGTTCAAACGCTTATTGGTATGTTTGATTTAGTGCCAAATACGCTTTTCTGGATAAAAGATGAACAATGTAGATTTATTCATGCAAATCAGGTATTTATCGAACATAGTGGAATGCGATGTATTTCTAGAGTTGTAGGAAGAACTGATTATGCTATTTCTCCGCCACATTTAGCGCGCCAATTCATCCTTGATGATCGCAAAGTGATGAATGGAGATATAGTAACTAACCGTATCGAACTGAACATGCTTTCGAGTGGCGAGTTCGGTTGGTATTCAACTTCAAAACGACCACTGCAAAATAGTGACGGTACTATAGTGGGCACCTATGGTTTTACCCATCACCTTGAGCAAACTTCACAAGCACTTTCGAGTATCGATGCAATAAGAGCCCCAGTAGAGTATGTCAGAGAGAATTTTCATAAAGACTTCACGGTAGAAGATTTAGCCCAAGTTTCTTTTCTCTCGGTTAGTGCACTTGAACGTAGATTTAAAAAGCACTTAGGTAAAACACCAAAGCAGTTCGTTAATGAAGTTCGGCTTGAAAACGCTCGGAGAATGCTAACAGATACAGCACTTCCTATTGTTGAAATTGCCTACCGTTGTGGTTTTTCAGAACATAGCTATTTCAGCCGACAATTTAAAAAAATGTTCGGTACCCTGCCCTCTGTATTAAGAGATCAAATGGTTAAACAGTCATCACGCCATGAATTACCGGCTACTCGAGAATCTTCTTTAGCGCAAAGCGTAATGCAAGAGACACTGAGTTAGATTTGTACAACGCCTAATTTGAAGTAAAAAAAATCCCGCAACTAGTGCGGGATTTTCTAAATATGGCGGAGAGAGAGGGATTCGAACCCCCGGAAGGTTTGACCCTTCGCCTGATTTCAAGTCAGGTGCATTCAGCCGGACTCTGCCATCTCTCCAAGAAGTGATGCGTATCTTAACGATATTTTTTTCACTGTAAAGTATTAATTTAACTTAAATAGACCGACTGCTTTATTATTGATCACCTTGACGAAAAACCCTGCATTTAGTCCAACTAACACACCATGCATCATTCTTTAGCGTGAGACCATTTCGCTAGCGCGATACCCCGAACGAAAATTTTGCGCTTTAGGTAAATGTCGAACTTAGATTCATCCAGTACGAAATGCCATTCTTATGAAGTACGAAGTTTAGTAAAGGGTTGCTGTAATATGAGTTCTTCAAACTTTAACAATGAAACGGCGCGACTAAATACAAACCCTTGAACTCTGTCACATCCAAACTCTGCAAGCAATTTTAAAGACTCATCATCTTCCACGCCTTCAGCAACAACTACAATGCCCAACGAGTGACAAATATCTATCAAGCTTTTCACTAACTTACTTTTGTTTTGGCTAGTGGTTAAGTCAACAACTAAACATTTGTCAAGTTTCAACACATCAATAGGTAAACTAGTCAAATAGCTAAATGCTGTGCCACCGGCGCCAAAATCATCGATGCTTATTTTTACGCCTAATAGTTTGAGTTTCCAAAGCACTGCCTGAACATGTTCAACATCTTCGCTGATAGAAGTCTCGGTAATTTCTAGTTCAATTTTATCTGCTTCAACATTGTACTCTGCCAGCAAGTTTTCTAAATTTTTAACAAAGTCTGTATTATAGAGTTGACGTGACGATACATTAATAGAAATGGACTTTAATTCAGGACTTTGTCGGATAAGTCTTGAGACCTCTCTCAGACCATTAGACAGCACCCAATCTCCAATTCTATTGATCTGACCATCGAGTTCTGCTAGCCGAATAAATTCGCCCGGTGATACCCAGCCTAGTTGAGAATGACACCATCTCAACAATATTTCAGCACTGTCAATTTCGTATGTCGCGAGTTTGACTTTCGGTTGTGCCACAATGCTAAACGCACCATTATCGAGTTCACTGGCAATAGTGTGCTTGATCTGCAATTCACGTTGTAATTGTTTTTGCAGACTCTCGTCTAATTGAATAGCTGGGTTAGTTACACTTGTTGTCGCTAAGGTGTCTTTAATTTGTTCAATCAACAACTGAGCGTCCGTATTGGCGTCACTGATATATGCACTGGCAAATCGTAACTCCACATGAGCTTCGTCACATGCTAGACGTGTCTCTTCAATCAGTGCAGGAACGAGTGAATTTAGCTCTACGTAACTATTTGATATGTTCTCCGTAGTAAATAATATGAGGCCAGGCTCTACACAGAACCACTTGGTGTCCCTTGGCAAAAGCGGTAGGGTTAATTGAACTGTCTTTGATTGCAATTCTTCACATGCTGATTGACCCAGCGTAAGTGCAATGCCGCCAATACCAACAAAATGTAATACGAAGACATTAATGCCTTCCTTGTCTGCGCTGGATCTATTGGCATAGAGTTTCATTTGACTGGAAAAATCAGTGGCTTTGTCATTTTCGGACAATCGTTGAATCCTGTCTTGCCATGTTGACGTTGTCGCCGATTGATAATGAGCGAGTGCCGCTTCAATGTTATTAACTAGTTCGTCCGTATTCCATGGTTTTTTGACAAACCGCAACATCTTTCTATCGTTGAGTAAATTAATTACGCGTTCATAGTCAGCTTGTCCACTGAGCATAATCGACACTACATCAGGGTACAAAGCGCGAACTTGCTCAATCAGTTCAGCTCCGGTCATTTTTGGCATTTTATGGTCAGTTAATAATACCTGTATGGTGTTTTTCTCTAAAATGTTTAATGCGTCTTGGGCACTTGATGCAGTAAATACCTGCCAATTGAGATGGCGTAAACTCCGTCTCAAAGCACTGAGTATGTTTGGTTCGTCATCGACCAGTAAAAGGTTGATATTAGAATTTGCAAACGTTGTTTTTCCATTAAACACCTCCAAACCTGATGACATAATGAGTTCCTCACGTGTTACGAGTTAAAATGAGTTAGGCAATTTAATGCGAAATCGTTGCGTATCTTGCTTTTCAATAGGCGATGACGCCCTGTCATAGCTGCTGCCAAGCCTTAGTTTTCTGAGAATGAATATCGCCACTTGTGTTGTATGTAGGCATATAAATTGATTCACCAAAATCGATATCCATGCAGCGTTTCTCAATAGATAACTTGCGAGATAAGCGCAATGAGTGGTGTTTAAATACCATTTCCCTAAGGTTACATTTTGCGCTTTTACACCTATTGTAATAGGCCACTCGCGGAAAGAATTCAACTTTAAAGTTACCATTTTAATACACATATACCACCTGGATTAAGGCCAATTCATCAATTGTCTAAAATACATTATCTAATGACTCTAAACAGACACTACTCACCTATAAATTGTTTGCGCCTCGGCGCTATCGATGTTCTAAAGTTTGCTTGTAATCTTTAACCAAAATGGTCAGCGTTTAAATGATTTCAGGTACCATATCTATGACAATCTATGGCGTAAAATACACCAATGTCACATATGTCACAATATAGACAAATGTCTTATTTGCTACATATTACAGTATGTCGTAAAGTGACTATAAGGTTGCTAAATTACTATGGAAAAATATATGACCGGTTCTAGTATTCAATCATTGACCTCTGGCGAGATTGCCAAATACTGCGGAGTAACGCTCAGAACCGTCATCCGTTGGTTAGACACTGGTAAGTTAAAGGGATATAAGTTACCGGGGCGTGGCAACAATCGTATTTTGCTTGAAGATTTTCTAGCATTCCTTGACCAGCATGGCATGCCGATACCAGATGAACTGACTCCTACCCCTTCTAAACTTGTGCTAATAGTTGATGATGAGCTATCAATGGCAAAATCAATTCAACGAGTCGCACGAAAAGCAAATTTAGATAGTGTCATAGCAAATGATGGCTTTCAGGCTGGCCTACTTTTGAGCGCAAAAAATCCTGTAGCGATGACGTTGGATTTAAGCATGCCGGGAATGAATGGTTTTGATGTAATAAAACGTACGCGAGAACAAGCGGATTTTTCCAACACAAAAATATTGGTGATTTCTGCATTAGGGCACAGCGAACTCAACCGTGCCATTGAACTAGGTGCAGATCATGCGATGAACAAACCCTTTGACCCTGAGCAGTTACTTGTAACCTTGGAAAGCATGACTCGCTCAGACCCAAAGTGACTTTGATAGGTTGTATTTCAACTTCTATTATTTAAGCGGAGGTGATTTATGTTCAAAATTAAGTTCAAAATAGTACTAATCGGTGTATTTACACTCTTGTGTTCAGCGCCAATCAACGCAGAAAAACTTGTTTTTGGAGTCGTCCCGCAGCAGTCTGCAAAAAAGCTCGCACAAACTTGGTCTCCGGTGTTGGCATACGTCAGTGAACACAGTGGCATAGATATCGTTTTCGCAACGGCAAAAGATATTCCTACTTTTGAACATCGTGTAATGAATGGCGAGTATGACATTGCCTACATGAATCCGTTTCACTATGTAGTCTATCATGAATTAGCTGGTTATGAAGCGCTGGCCAAACAACGTAATAAGTCTATTCAGGGGATTTTAGTAGCCCATAAAGACAGTGCAATTGAGGAGTTAGCGCAATTTTCAGAGCAAACCATTGCATTTCCTGCACCCGCTGCCTTTGCAGCAACTCTGATTCCACAAGCGATGCTAGAAGCCGAAGGCATTGATTTTTCTTCACGTTACGTCTCGTCGCACGATTCTGTTTATTTGAATGTAGCACATGGGTTTGCCGCTTTAGGCGGTGGCGTAAAACGCACACTTCAAGCAACTGATGAGAGCGCCAAGGCACAATTGCGTATCATTTGGGAGAGCCCGGGTTACACATCGCACGCTATCGCGACATCTAACAAGGTAAATCAAGAAACACGCACTAAATTATTAGAGGCATTGCTGTCAATGAATGACAACCCTGAAGCGGCTGCGTTACTGAAAGCAATTAATTTCAAGGGATTTGTTGGTGCCGAAAATGCAGATTGGGATGATATCCGCGCGTTAAATATCGATCGCTCCATCGTTAACAAAGGAGGTTAACAATGCGCTTTTCTCTACGTTTAAAAACAATAGTCGGAACAGCAATTATCGAAGCAGCACTGTTAGTTGTACTTATTGTTACGGCCGTTGGTTATTTAGCTTCACTCGTAGATGAAAATTTGACTAAACGAGCGAGAACCACCGTCAACTTGTTTGCAACGACCACCAAAGACGCAGTACTGTCGTTTGATTTAGCTTCACTAGATACGTTCGCTGATGAGTTGATGAAAAACCCGGATATTACTTACGTACAAATTTGGGCAGCAAACCAGGCGTTGCTTACCGAGCGAGGTGACACATCAACCGCGACAGAAAGCGCAGTCGACACATCACTAAGTACAGTTAATGATGGTGTATTTGATGTGACAGCACCTATCGTAGAGAGCAACGTCGAATATGGGGCGGTAGCAATAGGTATCAGCATTGATGCAACGCAACAAGCAATTTCTAGAGTGAAAGTGTGGTCAATGTCTATCGCAGCATTTGAGCTGATCTTAGTTGCTGTATTTTCCTTTGGGCTCGGTACTTACTTAACCAATCAATTAAAAGGCTTGCAAAAAGGGGCTAGAAACGTTCGTAGTGCGCTAATCACTGGTGAATTCAGCAACACTCACGTAAAAGTTAGCGGGAATGATGAAGTCAGTGACGTTGCCAAATCTTTCAATAAATTGATTACTTCGTTAATGCAATCAATTGCGAAAACTAAAAAGCAACAGCAAGAACTTGAAAATTTGAACTTATCTTTGGATCAAAAAGTAGAAGAACGAACTGCCGAATTGTTGGCTAAAAATGAAGAATTAGTTGCTAAAAATCGCGAGATCAAAGAAGCACAACAACAGTTGTTACATGCAGAAAAAATGGCTTCTGTTGGTCAATTGGCAGCTGGCGTTGCGCATGAAATCAATAATCCTATCGGTTTTGTAATCAGTAATTTAAGTACACTAAATGATTACATCTCTGTGTACCGAACGATTGGCCAACTAGCTGTTGCATTAAGTGAAAGCGAACAAAGTCATCGCGACAATTTAATCACTCAATTATCGGAGCTGCTACAACGTGAAGACTTAGACTTCGTCAATCAAGATCTTGATGACTTGATGGAAGAGTCTAACGATGGTCTGAAGCGAGTAGCAGAGATTGTTAGTGGTTTGAAGTTGTTTTCTCGAGCCGATATAGACGCAAAGCAAATGTTTAACCTTAACGATTGTGTAAAGACTACCTTAAACATGGTCAGCAATGAGCTTAAATACCATTGTGAAGTAGAAACACAATTGTCTGCTTTGCCTGAAGTACCCGTAAATGTTGGTCAAATCACTCAGGTGCTTACTAATCTAATGATCAATGCTGGCCATGCAATTCAAGCAACCAATACATTCGGCAAAATTTTAGTATCGAGCTATGTGAAAAACAAATTCATTCATATTGATGTTGCCGACAATGGTGCGGGTATTACCAAAGACGACATAAAAAAATCTTCAATCCGTTCTTTACAACTAAGGCTGAAGGGCAAGGTACTGGGCTAGGTTTATCGATTTCACTAGGGATCATGGCTGATCACGGTGGTCAGATTGAAGTAGAGAGCAAAATCGGAAAAGGTACAACATTTAGTTTAATTATTCCTATTGGTATGGAAAATAAAATTGGTAATCAGGAGATACAAGATGCAGTCTAATTCACCGATTGAACAGCCAGTCGTGCTATTTGTTGATGACGAAATTAACATTTTAAAATCAGTCAAACGTGCACTTTACAAGTTGGATATTACTCTACTTTTCGCAGATAGCGCTGAAAAGGCAATGCAGTTTATTAGTAAACAGAATGTGGATGTTATTGTAACTGATATGAAAATGCCTAATACCAATGGCGCTGAGCTTTTGAAGAAAGTTGAGTCATCAAAAAAGGACATTTTTCGCGTAGTTATGACGGGATATGCTGATGTTGAATCAATTATGTCGGCAGTGAATGAAGGTAAAGCTCACAGAATTCTGCAAAAACCTTGGGATAACCAAGAGCTAGTCGCTGTTATTGAGGAAGGGACAGAACGCTCTAGATTACGCAGAGAAAATGCGCACTTGCTAAGTATTACTCAAAGTCAAAATGACCTGCTCCAAGACGTGAATGACCAGCTAGAAAATCAGGTACTTATACGCACCAACCAAATTAAGAACGCTTTAAAACGTATTGGTCAACAAAAAAACGCGCTACAAAAAGTACTTTACAACGTTATTGTAACAAACCCCGACATTGATGGTGTTTTTGCCCGTAACGTCAGCAAGACTGCGGTAGCATTAGCTGAAGATATCAGTTTGAATTCAAAGCAAATCGAAGAATTGGAGTTTGCGGGGTTAATTTGTGAAATCGGTTTACTTGGGCTATCGCCCGAACTATTGCGGCGGCATTTTGAAGGCCTGAAATATGAAGAGCAGCAGCGTTATTTAAGTCAGGTAGATTTGGCACGGTTGATCTTGGCCCCTATTGCTGAACTGCAGCCTGCCACACATATTGTTACACGGCAGTTTTTATCCTTACGGGAAAACCCTGATTTATCTGAAGAGACAAAAATATTGGCAATTTGTCGAGATTACTGGCGCTATCGACTGGGTCGCATATCGGGTGGTGAGATGAGCCATACTAATGCATGCGCGGAACTCAGGAAACTGATGGGAATAAAGTATGACGAGAGAATATTGAATTTATTAGTGTCTTCTAAAGAAGCACAGAATACGCATACTGAGAGTCATTCAGTGAGTGTGAGCGCACTTAAAGAAGGTATGACATTGAAAGATGATATTTTCAATCAATCGCATATCCTACTGTTGCCAAAAGGTCACGTATTTACAGCGCAAAGTATTGCGTCGCTACAGCAGTTTGAAAAAGGTAGTGAAACAAAATTATCAGTCGTTGTTATTGCTGCGAAATACGAGGGTTCTAAAAACGACCAACAAAATTCTTAGAGCCAAAAAGATAACGCAGCTGTCGTAGATACTAGGGCATAACTCATTGTGTTTCATCGTCTAACAAAAATCGTAGACTAAATGTTGTTCCTTTGTTGATTTCTGAATCTACTTTCACGTCAACATTGTGTGCTTCAAGGATCGCGTAGGAAATGGAAAGGCCAAGTCCTGTGCCCTCTCCTACGGGTTTGGTCGTATAAAAAGGCGTAAACAATTGATTAAGTGTATGTTCGTCCATGCCAACACCTGTGTCTGACACTTTGACAATAAAAAAATCTTCGTGTCGCTCTTCGGTAATACTTAGTGTGCCGCCTTCCGGCATGGCCTGAGTAGCATTAACAAAAAAATTGATAAACACCTGTTGCAATTGACCAGGGTTACCTTTAATAGTCGGCAAATCTGTTAATTCATTGGTTAAGTTGTAGTCATATTTGATTGAATTCCAAGCAATTTTGAGCGATTGCTCTACCACCTCGTTTATTTTGACCGGAATAAACTCTTCATCATTACCACTATGCGTAAATGTTTTCAATCCACTCACAATTTCAGACACTCGCCCGATACCGTCCAAATTTGAATCTATCAAGTCATCTACATCTTCAAAAATATAATCAATGTCCAATGTTTTTTTAAGTAACTGGTGAAAACTATCATCAGCGGATTTCGAAGATATCGCCACGCCGATTTTTTCAGAATAGCTAAGAAGATTATTAATGTAATGCTTTAACGTTTGAAGATTTGATTGGATAAACCCAATTGGATTATTTATTTCGTGGGCTACTCCAGCTGCTAGTTGCCCCAAAGAAGCCATTTTTTCAGACTGAATTAGTTGTTTTCGCGTACTCTCTAAATTAGCAATGGTTTCTTGCAATGTCTGATTACGTTTTAGAATTTTAGCTTCATTTGTCCGTCGGTTTAAGCCTGTTTTAAGTTGCGCGAGCGCAGTATCCAGCACGTATAGATATTCTTCATCAATACTGTCTTGATAATATGGTACCACTAACCAAATAACTTCATCCTTTTTAACGGAAACTGTCGTCGAAAGTAACCAACGAATTTCAGGAAAACTTTCATGCTCAAAAGCATTAATAAACCAGCCTTGCGACACATTTTCGACGTCGATATCGATATCGATATAATCAAATAGTTGATTGTACAAACTAGACGCGCAATTCTCGTCGACATCTTGTGAAGTAAATTGCCCTCTTAGTCGCTTATCACTCTTAGACACATAAATATAGAAACCATATTTAGACACTACAAATTCAGAAATCAGTCTTAAGGTATTGTTAAAAAGAACGTCTATAGAAGTATTTAAAGATATTTCAGAAGAAACATCATTAAGAAACTTAAGCTCGGTTTGATTACGCTCCGCTTTAAGCAAAGAAGACTGTAATTCAATGTTCTTATGGTAAATATCTAACGAATATTGCTCTAATTGCTTTTCGGCGAGTTCTCGTGCCCGCTTTTCTCTTGATACCTTGTTCATTAACGCCGAAACTAGCGCGTCTTTATCTTCCTTCAAACTAGGCGTCCTTTTTTACAACCTCTAAAACACATGATGGATCACAATTGTGAACACATTGCTGATGGCGTACCTCCATGGGATGCGACATATAGTCACCTAACCCTAGAATTATACCCTCACAAAATCTGCACAAATGACGAGGGGATATATATTCTAGAGTTAAACTAGCCTCAGTTTCAGCGATAAATTTGAACTCAGGTAATATTGCATCTGCGTTTAGCTTTTTGACCTCTACGTGAATAACATCTTGTACCCGTCGCAAAAACTGAAGCGGGTCACCTTCGGCTTTGTTTCCCGGAGGCGCAATAGCGTGAAGTTTTTCAAACAGCCATCTTCCAAACAACACTTGTGCATCAGAGCTATCGATCCCCTTAGTCTCACACACATAGGAAAGCAACGACAAAAATTCGTCATCTGGGTAAGTTTCCACCGTGGTGTACGCTCCTTCGCTTGGTGGTTTAACAGCATCGAGTACTTCATCCCAAAATAGAAGGCCAAATTTCTCTTCAATAAAATCAGCAAACTGAACAAATACAACACCTTTCATAAAATCAGTACCTAAGTTAAATCATAAAATATCCAGCGCCAAAACGTTATCTTGTTCACTAAGTAAATTTTTGATTGGGAAATATTTATCTTTGAATAGTGTAGAACATTAAATGAAGTAAATCTGCTTCTTTAAAAGCGAGTTGGATGGAAGCCTAATATTAACTTATGAAACTGGAGAATAATGATATAACGAAAGAAAGCAAAAAGCCCACACTAAAATGTGTGGGCTTTCTTGAATGTGGCGGAGAGAGAGGGATTCGAACCCCCGGAAGGTTTGACCCTTCGCCTGATTTCAAGTCAGGTGCATTCAGCCGGACTCTGCCATCTCTCCGAGAAGTGACGCGTATCTTAATGATATTTTTATGACTGTAAAGTAAAAAATTCACATTTTGTTTCAAGTGAACATAAATCCATCAAACACTGTATTTATAAGCATTTATTGGTAATTTTTCTTTACCTAAACCGATTTTCATCTGAAACTACTTGAAAATTGGAACTAAAACCCATAGAACTGAATCTAACCTATGTGTTTTAACTTTGTGATCATAGACTCAGTCCTTTCGGAGGGATAAAAAATGGATCAACGAACGATGTATACCAGTGCATCACAACCTTCTGTGCTGCAAACTAATAAGGTATTGAAAAATACTTACATGCTACTCGCCATGACGTTGGCATTCAGCGCTGTGTGTGCTGGCATTGCAATGGTGGTTGGTATTTCTCCGCTTGCGTCATTAGGTATGACAATTGGCGCATTCATTACACTTTTTGTTGTACAGAAAAAAGCTGAATCAGCCTCTGGAATCTATTGGGTGTTCCTGTTCACTGGTTTGATGGGCGCTTCATTGGGTTACACGCTTAACTTCTATTTAGGTGTTGCAGGCCCAGGTCTTATCATGGAAGCGTTAGGTGCTACTGCCCTTGTGTTCTTTGCACTTTCTGGTTATGCGTTAACTACTAAGAAAGACTTTTCTTTCATGGGTGGTTTCTTAGTGGTAGGCCTAGTGGTAGTTCTTGTTGCTGCTATCGCCAACATTTTCTTTGCAGTGCCAGCGGTAAGCTTAGCCATTAGCGCAGCTATCGTGTTCATTATGTCTGGTTTCATTTTGTTTGATACTAGCCGTATTATCCACGGTGGCGAAACTAACTATATTCGCGCAACTGTTTCACTGTACTTGAACATCTACAACTTGTTCACGTCAATCCTACACCTGTTAGGTGCGTTTGG
>JALUXV010000554.1 GCA_027013165.1 Alteromonadaceae bacterium | reverse complement strand
CGCAGTGGCGGCACAGATTCAGAGATAGTGGTTAATTACACTGTTTCTAGTGGCTCTGCGAGTGCTGATTTGGACATTGACCAAGGCAATGGCACGGTAAGCTGGGCTGATGGCGACAGCGAAGACAAAACAATTACGTTGAACATTATTAACGACAATGAAAACGAGGGAGATGAATCATTTACCCTCAGTCTATCGGCAACTGACGATACTATTATTGCGGCTGAATCAACTTTAACCCTGCTGTTACGAGACGATGAAGCCAACCAACCACCAACAGCAGACGCTGGCAGTGACGTAAATGTAAACACCCGTCAAACGGTAACACTAGCTGGAACCGGCGGGGATCCAGAAGACAAGCCTATTACAATAAGCTGGACGCAAACCAATGGCAGTAGCGTTACATTAAACAACGCAGATGGGTTTAACCCAAACTTTACTGCACCAAGTACCGAGGGAACACTCACCTTTGAATTGACCACAACGGATGACTTTAACGTGAGTACCACAGATTCTGTTTCGGTTACTGTTAATGCTACGGTAACTACTACACCTACTTCTGAGCCTAGCAGTAGCAGTTCGGGAGGAAGTTTAGATTATTTATTGCTGACTGCACTTTGGATAATCATGAGGTTTAAACGCGCAGGCAAAGCCCCCGCGTAAAAACCCTTGTAGCCAGCATCAAAAACCGGCCTAATCAACACTACCCACAACGCGATTACGGCCGCTTTCTTTTGCAACGTACAAATTTGAATCTGCTAATGTAAACAGCGTTTTGGGCGCCATTTCTCGAGACGGCTCCAACGTTGCCACACCTATACTCACAGTCACCTGAAAAGACCCCGAGTCACTTTGCATTTGCATGTTCGCAATGTTTGTTCTGACACGCTCGGCAAGCTCTAAAATAAAGTTTTGATCTTTTGTAGAAATAAGTACAGCAAACTCTTCTCCACCGATTCGCGCCACAATGTCTGACTCGCACCGACAGACTTCTCGTATAGCCTTTGCCACATTCTTTATAACTTCATCACCCACAGCATGACCGTAGGTGTCGTTGACTCGCTTGAACAGGTCTATGTCTATCAACATCAAACTTATTCTACCGTCAGGTCGACTGCTGATGCCCCATATATCAACAAACGACTTATCAAAAGAACGTCGGTTTGCTATACCTGTGAGGCTATCTTCATTGTTCAAGCGCTCTAGCTGGACCTGTTGCATGATTCGCGTGGTGTACTCTTTGCTCAGCTTTCTCGCCAGCAAAAACATATACAGACCGTATATTGAAATAAGTACCGCTTCGATAACCCTATCGTCCGCGAGAAATATTAAAGAGACTAGAGCAGGGATGAAAACGGCTATAACGAAACTGCTCGACACATCAAACCTAGGCGCAAAATCAACTATGCCACCACTGAGCACGCCACATATACAAATGAGCAAGTATAAGAACAAGGGTTCGAAAGTTGTCGAAACCAATGAAAGTGAAAAAACAACACCAAGGGTAAGTACAGGCACCAGCGCGTTAAAATAAATAGTCACGTTCCAAAGCAGGCGT
>JALUXV010000553.1 GCA_027013165.1 Alteromonadaceae bacterium | reverse complement strand
CGTTTTTTTGTTCTGAGAAGTTCGGAGTATTTGTAGCTCAATAGACGCAACAAACCGAAAAGTACGAATAACGCAAGAATAGCCAAAAACAACACTGGAAAGCGCTGATAAAACTGGGTACCCACTCCCACCACTGACCAAATAGCAATGTATATATAGGCTCCGTTTTTAGAGCGTTTTTCAAGATCTCGCTCTCTTCTGCCTGCAAATTTCAAATGATGTTCGAGTGAATCAGTTTCTTTCATCTGAGCCTAATTTTTTTTGATATATAACAAAGGTAACACACACACAAAATCTCACAGAAAATTAACACAAAAACTACCTTTAAAAGGTGAAAAAGTCGATGAATATGACTTTTTCGGAGCTGCTCACAAAAACAACAGGGTAATTTTTAAACTATTGGATATTTTGCGTGACATACTAGTTGACGGGTGTATGTTAGGAATGTGAACTGAGGGAGAAGACACGATGAAATGGGTGGTTTTTAATCAGAAAGGCGGTGTTGGAAAGTCTACCATTTGTACTAATTTAGCGGCCGTTAGCGCCAGCTTAGGACTTAAAACGCTGTTGGTGGATTTAGATGCTCAGGGAAACAGTACTTTTTACAGCGGATTCTCACCAGAAAGTGACGATTCACTGTCGGTTGCAGATATGTTCAAGCAAGTGGTTGGCTGGTTTTCTACTCCCAATCCACCAAATGCTTATACACACCCAACGCCTGTAGATAATCTGTTTGTATTACCCGCGTCGCCAACCTTGAACGACATGGAGCGGGAGCTGGAAAGCCGCTACAAGATGTTTAAGCTTAGAGATACCCTCAAAGAACTCGACGAGTTTGACCATATATTCATAGACACTCCGCCTAATTTCAATTTCTACACAAAGGCTGCATTAATTGCCGCAGACGCCTTTATTGTGCCTGTAGACTGCGATGATTTTTCGGTACAAGCAGTCGCTCGCCTGCTCAACAATGTTATGGAGCTAAAATCAGATCACAATCCCAACCTAGAGTTTGCAGGTATAGTGATTAACCAGTTTTCAACACAAGCCAAATACCCCAAAAAACTCATTGAAAGTTTAGAAGCGCAAGAACTGCCTTTATTCGAAACCCGCATTAACTCAGCAATAAAAGTAAAAGAATCTCATGCTGAAGCCTTACCTCTTGTTATAGGTTACCCAAAACACAAAGTATCAATTCAGCTCAAAGCGCTGTTCGAAGAGTTAATCAATTAGTCTAATTAGACTGTGCTTTAAACCTCTGTCTTTACTATAGTTAAATGTTTGTAACATCAGGCAGGTAGCGGGCTACCCGCTATTTTTCAAATAATCTTTCAGACAATTTGAATCTAGCTAATTAAGAATACGTAATTGAGAACACTTATTATTCAGTTTATCTTCACGATTAATTAAAATATGATCTAAAATTCTTGCACAAACACATACATACAAACACACTTGGGCATTTTGAAATTCACACTATCAAGTATTGCGGCAGCGCTTTTAGTTAGCCAAGCTACCGTCGCAGAAACCACGGACGACATTGAACGTATAGTCGTGGAAGGGCAATATCTTTCAATAAACGAATCAAACTCAGTCAAGACACCAACACCAATCATTGATGTTCCTCAAAGCTTGTCGATCATTACCGCCGACGAAATTCTTGCTCGAGGTATACAAAGTATCGGTCAAATCATTGATTACACACCGGGGGTAAACACCTCTATGGGTGAAGGTCACCGAGATGCTGTTGTATTTCGTGGCGTGCGCTCTACGGCAGACTTTTACTTAGATGGTAATCGAGATGACGTTCAATACTACCGTGCGCTCTACAATGTTGAACAAGTAGAAATTCTTCGTGGACCGAATGCCCTTCTATTTGGTCGAGGTGGTACAGGCGGTATTCTTAATCGCGTATCTAAAAAAGCGACAGTAGGTGAGGATTTCAGTGGTTACAAAGCAGCGCTAAACACTTTTGGTGGTTTCGACGCCCAAATTGACACGAATATTGTTACAAGCGATACGTCAGCGGTTCGTATTAACGCCATGTACGAACACCTTGAAAATCACAGAGACTTCTACGACGGTGACCGCTACGGCTTCAACCCAACAGCGCGTTTTGAGTTAAGCGACGATACGCGCCTAGATGTGTCTTATGAATACATTAATCACGAACGTTTTATCGACCGTGGTATTGCCACTGCAAATGGTGAGCCTGATGAGTCTCTAGAAGATATCGTATTTGGTGATCCAGAAAACAACTATCACGAAATAGAGGCTCACGTTTTCCGTGCCAATGTTGAGCATCAATTCGACGACAACTTAAAAGGTAACTTTAGCGCATTCTACGGTGACTACGACAAAGTTTACTCAAACTTCTACGCAGCCGGTTACGATGCAGCGGCTCAAACAGTAACGTTAGATGGTTACATTGATAATACGCAACGTGATAGTGCTATTTTCTCAGGTAACCTCGTTGGCGAATATGAAACTGGTGATATTGGTCATACAATTATTGTTGGCGGTGAGTACATTCGTACTAACTCTGACCAAGACCGCTATAACCCGGTATTTTCTACTACTGGTAATGACAAAGAGACTTTTAACATCTCTCGCCCGCTAGCTTTTAGCGGTCTATCAGGCGTTAACGCTGCCGCTGAAGCTACAACAACCGCTTTCAGCAGTGTCAATGACGACACTCACGTAACACTAAACGTGGCGTCTATCTATATCCAAGACGAGATTGAATTATCTGAAAACTTTGACGTGGTCATCGGGGCTAGATTTGATAGCTTCGACATCGATGTATTCGACGTAAAAGGCAATGCGTTCCGTTCACGTAAAGACGAAGAAATTTCTCCACGCGCCGGCCTTATTTATAAGCCTCAAGAAAACATTTCATTGTATGCAAGCTACAGTGAGTCATTCCTACCGAGAAGCGGCGAGCAGTATGCAAACATTAGCGATACAAACGCAGCATTAGACCCCGATACTTATACCAACCAAGAAATTGGCGTGAAATGGGATTTTGCCGACGGACTGAGCTTCACCGCAGCCATTTTTGAGAACGAGCAAAGCTCGCCGCAAACCGCTGACAACGATCCAGAAACTCTTGACGTTATTGATTCTGAAATTACTGGTTTCGAGCTTCAATTGTTGGGTTACGTGACAGACGCATTACGCATTTCTGCGAATTACAGCAACCTTGATGGTGAGATTGTTGACCGTTCAGGCTCTACAGGACTTACGCCTCGCGAGTTACCAGAGAATACTTTCTCGTTCTGGGGTACGTATGAGGTGTCTGACATTATTGGAGTAAGCCTAGGTGTAACTTATCAAGATGAGAGCTACATCAACAACAGTAACTCTGTAATACTGCCTAGCTACACCCGCGTTGATGCTGCTGCGTACTATGACTTCTCTGAAGATCTTCGTATTCAGTTAAACATTGAAAACTTAACTGATGAGCTTTACTTCCCTAACGCTCACTCAACACACCAAGCAACAGTGGCAGAGCCACTGAATGCTACACTTTCTTTCATCGGTTCTTTCTAACAGACCAATAATTGAAAGGAACGTAAAAATGCCGCTAATGTTAGCGGCATTTTTGTTTTACGGGCGTCGTGTCTAAAAGAATAAAATTTAGACCTATTCTGCCATTCCTTCGTGTGCCGCTTTTACAAACTCAGCGGCTCGTTCGGCAATCATAATCGTTGGAGCGTTGGTATTGCCACCTATTAAGCTAGGCATAACAGACGCGTCTACTACCCTCAAACCTTTAATTCCGCGTACACGCAGCTTGTTATCTACCACTGCCATCTCATCATTATCTGCGCCCATTTTACATGTACCAATTGGATGGTAGATACTCTCTGATTTCTCTCGTAAGAAGTCTACAATCTGTTCGTCTGTCTGCACATCATTACCAGGCGAACGCTCAGTACCGTTAAAACGATCAAACTCTGGCGCACTGAGTAATTTTCTCGCAATTCTCACTCCATCAACCATCACTTGCTGATCATCTTCATGGGTCAAGTAGGCAGGGTCTATGAGTGGATGATCTGCGGGATGACTGCTTTGCAGTTTTATTGTACCTCGGCTCTTGGGATACAAGCAGCAAACATGCAATCCGTAGCCATATCCCCACGCGACTTGGCGTCCGTGATCTTCTAGTATTGCAGGAAGAAAATGAAATTGAATATCTGGCCCATAGTCGGCCAGCGAAGAGCGAACAAACCCACCCGCCTCAGCAATGTTGGATGAAAAGATACCATTGCGCTTGAACAAGTAATCCACGCTAGCTTTAACATATTGAGGTAGTGCGGTTGGCGCAACGGCATACCC
>JALUXV010000552.1 GCA_027013165.1 Alteromonadaceae bacterium | reverse complement strand
ACCGCAACTGCTTTCGCCCATGAGCAACTCACTCGTGAGCAGCAAGCGGCGAAAACCGAAGTGTGGGAGCCAGTGCCAGAAGTGGTAACGGCTAATCCGGGGCAAGCGCCCTCAGATGCCATTGTATTGTTAGGCGATAACGCAAGCGCTTGGGAATCGGTCAATGGCGGCGATGTGCAATGGACAATGATGGACGGTGTACTTACGGTTAAACCGGGGACAGGTGACATTAAAACCAAACAAGGGTTTTGTGATGTGCAACTGCATATGGAATGGAAAGTGCCAGAACCACAGTCTGATATGGAAGGTCAGCAACGCAACAACAGTGGAATCTTCTTTCAACAACGTTATGAAGTGCAGGTATTAGATTCGTATCAGAACCCAACCTATCCTAATGGTCAAGCGGGGAGTGTATACAAGCAAACTATTCCGTTAGTAAATGCCATGCGCCCACCAGAGCAATGGCAAACCTACGACATTATATATAAAGCGCCGCGCTTTGAAGGTGAAGCACTTACGTCAAAAGGAACCATAACGGTTATTCACAATGGTGTAGTGGTACAAAATCACACTGAAATTCAGGGCACAACGGAATGGATAGGACCGCCGAAATACAAGGCTCATGGGTGTGAACCTTTTCAGTTGCAAGATCATGGCAACCTAGTGAGTTTTAGAAATATTTGGGTAAGAGAACTCTAACAAAAAAGCCATCAGAATTCTGGTGGCTTTTTCAATTCTATGCGGCTAATTACTTAGCTTGACCTTGTTTCGCAACGGCGTCCATCATTGCTTTAATGGCTTCTGGATCGCCTAGGTATTCTTTAGAGATTGGTTTTAGATCTGCGTCTAGTTCATAAACTAGTGGAACACCAGTAGGAATATTCAAACCAAGTACTTCTTCGTCAGACATACCGTCTAGATACTTAACCAATGCACGTAAGCTGTTGCCGTGGGCAGCAATAACAACACGCTTGCCCGCTTGAATATCTGGGCGAATAACGTCGTGCCAGTATGGTAGAACACGCTCGATAGTTAGCTTTAAGCTTTCACCACGTGGAAGAATGTCTGCATCAACATGGCTGTAACGACGGTCGTGACCTGGGAAATGTTCGCTTTCGTCTTCTACCGCTGGTGGTGGAATATCGAAGCTACGACGCCAGATTTTAACTTGCTCTTCACCGTGCTTAGCAGCAGTTTCAGCTTTGTCTAATCCAGTAAGCGCACCGTAGTGACGCTCGTTAAGACGCCAATGACGTTCTACTGGCAAATAGTGTTGTCCCATTTCTTCTAGTGCAAGGTTAAGGGTTTTGATTGCACGTAAAAGTACAGACGTGTATGCCTGATCGAACTCAAAACCAGCGTCTTTAAGTAGCTTACCAGCAGTTTTTGCTTGCGCTACACCAGCGTCGGTTAAGTTAACGTCGTGCCAGCCTGTGAAACGGTTTTCTAGATTCCACTGACTTTCTCCGTGACGAATAAGTACCAGTTTGTACATAGTAATATTACCTGTGGCGTTAAAGTGAAAAGGTCTAACTGTTGATGAATCTCAGCAGTCAGATTTAAAGCGGTCAATATGAATGGGGCTTATCATCCTAGATTGTGTAGAAAAAATCCAGCTTCACGGGCGATTCAGTCACTGGTAAGCGTAGGTAACTTAAAGATCTTTACGTAATAGCTTGGTTAGACAAAACGAAGCATATCGGGATGGGAGACTTCTAACCATTGTTTCATGCTAGGTTCTTCAATGAAGCTAAAATCTGCAAAATCAAATCCCGGCGCTACGCTACACCCAACTAATGTGTAGTCACCCATAGACTCTGCTGCTTGATAATGTCCAGCACGAACTACGCCAGCAAACTCAAAGTGGTCTGCTCCCAATCGTTGTTCGGTGAGTTGTTGCTGATGTAAATGAAATAGCCTTAAAGGTGCTCCTGCATAGTGATTCCACACTTCATCGTGTAATACACGGTGAAAACGACTCACTTGTCCTTTGAGTAACAGGTAATAAATATGCGTCATCGAGGGACGTTCTAATTTGTGTTGAGGAGAACAAACGACGTCCTCAGAACGATAGACTTGGCGGAAATAGCCTCCTTCGGGGTGTGGAAGAAGATCCAGTTTTTTAACTAATGGATGTGGCATTCCATTGGCCTAATTTGTTAACTAAGTATTATTGGAATGTAAATTGATTTTGTAATTAAAATCAAGGGGAATCGAAAATAATAAAGATAACAAAAAGGCGAGAAAACATTCTCGCCTTTACAAGAAGTGGCTACCCTTGTTAGTAGAAACGCTTTTCACAAATAACATTACGAATATTGGAGCCCACTTCTGAACGTCTTTCACAGCGCACATCGGTAGCATCTGACCCGTAGAGCTTAAAGTGTTCGGCTACATAGGGCTCCATAGCAGTTTTGAAAGACTCTGGCAGGGCTCCGTCGATGTCTTTAAACGCTTTATTCCATTCAGAGGTTTGTTGCTCCATCGCAACATTCAGCCATAACCAACCCTGCTGGTAGTCAGGCTCCATACCAAGACCGACTAGATACATGCGAGCAAGGTAAAATTGACACTCTTTGCTACCTAACTTGGCACATTCTGTAAGCTTTTCGAAGGCTTTGTCATACCTTTCATTTTGAAGTGCGCGAAGACCCGAATTAACCAAGTTGTCGTAATCGGTTTTCCACATATTTTCAGTAGTACGCTGGTTTGCTAGCGCTGAACTTGCTCCAACACTCAATACAAATAGTGCAACATAAGATAATAATTTCATAATACGCGTCCTTTCCGTAGGCGATATCAAAATAACTTGAGTGTATTATGGAAAAGACCACAACTTTTGCCACTTCAAGATGTAAAAGAGTATGTCTAAATATACACTTTACTCGCCGCCAAGCACCTGTACCTGAGACAGGTCTGTGTCACCTTTAATCACCTTGTATATTGCGTCCTGAATTAAGTTTCTCATGCCATCTTTTGTCGCCTGTGCTTTCATGGCTTCAACGCTGGCCTCTTTGTACACTAAGCCACGTAATTCGGAGGTCATACCCAATAGTTCATGTACCCCTGTTCGTCCTTTGTAACCTGTATTTCCACAGTGATCGCACCCTTTAGCTTTGTATATTTCGAGAGGCTCTTGTAAGCCCAATTCAGATATGTATTCCTCACCATATTGACGTTTTATAAAAGCGAGATCTGTGTCGGTAGCGATATACTTTTCCTTACATTTGCCGCACAAGGTTCTAATTAATCGCTGGGCGAGTATACCTACACAGGCATCAGAAAAGTTCACTGGGTCTAATCCTAGGTCTAGCAAACGGGTTATGGTTTCCGGTGCAGAGTTTGTATGCAGGGTCGATAACACCAAGTGACCTGTTAAAGAAGCCTCGATACCGGCGTGGGCTGTTTCTTTGTCACGCATCTCACCAATAAGAATGATATCTGGGTCGGCACGCAAAAATGCCCGAAGCGCATTTGCAAATGTAAATCCGATTTTGGGGCTCACTTGAACTTGTTGAAGTCCAGGTTGTGTTATTTCTACCGGATCCTCGGCAGTCCAAATTTTCTTTTCTGGCGTGTTTAAGTAACCAAGAATGGCATGTAATGTCGTTGTTTTTCCTGAGCCTGTTGGGCCTACAACTAATAATATACCGTGAGGCTTTTTGATCATTTCCTCAATGCGTTGACGTGTTCGGGGGGCGAGGTTCATTTTTTCTATGGGCATAGCGCCACCAGAGGCAAGTATACGCATAACCACGCCTTCTCCAGCCACTGTGGGAATGGTAGCCACACGTACCTCAACGAGCTGCCCATTGATTCTGAATGAAAGTTTTCCGTCTTGAGGAATTCGCTTCTCGGCAATGTTCAGGTTTGCCATAATTTTAATACGAGCGATTACAGCGCTATGGTGAGAGTTGGGCACTTGACTCATGTCACGGCATACACCATCTACCCGCATCCTTACGCGTGTTGGTGCATTCTTTTCTGGATCGATATGAATATCTGACGCGTCCATTCGTTTTGCGTCATGCAAAATACGACTCACTAAACGTACAACAGCAGGAGCATCGTCAGAAAGTTCATCAACCTGCTCTTCATTCTCTTCCGCAGACGAACCTATCTCGTCCAAGATATCGCTCATTTCACCCGGTGCACCACCGTTACCTTCGCCTAAGTATTGCAGTATCTGTTTGGGCAATCCCACAGCAATGTCATAGCTGTCGATACCCATGACACTTTCCATTTCCATGAGCAGTGCTGCGTTATTTGGCTCGGCCATGAGCACAATAGGTTTATCGTCAACATCGGCAATAATGGCGACTAAATTGCGTTTTAAATACGACAGGTTAAGTTTCGAATTGCCTTCATAGCGGTGGTACTTGTCTGGCAAAAATGAAACAAAAGGCACCTGATAGTGGGTAGATAAAGCTTCCCCAATGTTCTGCTCAGATACTCTGTGTTCTGACACCATGCGTTGAATACAAGCCGCTGTATCCGGTGTTTCATCTTGAAGTACATCAAGTACTGATTGGGACAACACCCCTTTGTGTACTAACAAATCAAAGGGGTTATTCGTGCCACCGAGTTCGTAGCGGAATTTTTCACCCAACACGGCAGCAACCATTTTGCCATTTTCAACATCCGTTTCAGTAAAAGCGCCGTCTCGTTTATTGATGATTTGCATAACACCGAGTAAAACGCCGGCATTAAGAATAGGAACACAAAGAATATTCGCAGTCTTGAAGTCGTTGTCTTTGTCAAACTTATCAGCAAAGCGCAAGCGCGGATGAATGGCCTTCAATTCAGCGTCGTTGTACGGGTCATCAATAAGAATTGTGCGCTGTGCAAGTGCAACGTATCCAGCAATAGATAACGGGCTGATAGGAACTTTAATCTCAGTAGTTTCTTTACCGGTTTTAAATCGCGCGACCAAATCCTGATGCTGCTTGCGTCGCTGAAATAAGCTCATTCTCGAAGCGCCAAAAATTGACAAAATTAGCGGTTCTAGTTTTGCATAGGCGTCGAATAACGAAGAATGGTTATCGAGTATATCGCGGATGTTTTTAAATAAAGGTTGGCTAGTTTTTGAAATCATAATGCGTAGTTACTGCTGGCACATGTGAGCCAACCTATATAACGGCCTCATAATATAAGTTTTAGCACGATATACCGATATCTGCTTTCGGGCAACAAATCACACGTATTTTGGTGTTAAAGCGGCGACTTACGTTAATTTGAACGATGTTTGCTGCTTTTCATAGGGTTTATGGCTTTTTTGTACAGACAATTTCACGCTCAATTCTAGTTTAGTATAGACAAGGGTTTTACTGTGCTCAGGTATAGTTTGAACCCGTAAGATCTGAGCACAGCTATAGAAAAGAGCTAGATTACCCATTCCTCCTTATTAAACGCACTGTCCCAAAACATCCATTCCAACTTGGAGGCTTTGATAAACGCAGCGTTCATTTTCTTTAGAGTGGCTTCGTCGGCAATAGAAGCATGTCGGTTTGCAATTGCTACTGCCTTTGCCGTAGATTGAGCAAATTCCTCGCCTCCATAAGTATTTATCCAGTCTTGGTAGGGGTTACCTTCAATTTGAGGTTGTGAAAGAATAAAGTCTCCCACGGCGTTATAAATGGTAAAGCAGGGAAGTATTGCAGCTATTCCCACGGCAAGTGATTGTGAGTACACCGACTTAGCCAAATAACTGGTGTAAAGCTCACACGTAGGCGATAAAGCATCGGCATCATTAACCTCTGAATAGGTTAAATGAAGTGCTTGTTCAACTTCTAGTACGCCGGTAGCGCTGTCAAAAAAGAACTGACACTCGTCATCGTCATCACACTTAGAGCCCAACACGGCCAATAGTTTTTTATACACCGATAGATACAAAGTGTCTTGATGAATGTAGAAATTA
>JALUXV010000551.1 GCA_027013165.1 Alteromonadaceae bacterium | reverse complement strand
CTCGATCAGCGTCAATAAAAGCACGAAGATCGATACTCAGTTCAAGTACACCATCCTTGTAGTCGTTGGTTAACGAAGTAGAAGCAAAATAGTCACGAATATGAACTTGATCACGGGCTATCAATTCAACATCGCGGTACAACCCAGACAAACTCCAAGAGTCTTGATTTTCAAGCCAGCTTCCATCGTTCCATCGAGTTACTTGTACAGCAACTAGGTTGTCTCCAATGTGCACAAAATCGGTAATGTCAAATTCAATGGCAGTACGGCTACCTTGCGCATAGCCTACTCTTTCACCGTTAACCCACAACGTTAAAGATGAGCTGGCCGCCCCAAATTCAATAAAAATTCGTTTGCCATTCCATTCTTCTGGAACGGTAAAGTTTTTGCGATAAGAGCCTACGTGATTTTGTTTTCCCGTTGGCACTTGAAAAGGTTCAGCAACAAAGGGGTATTGAACGTTGGCGTATATTGGGTAACCGTATCCTTCGCGCTCCCAAACAGAGGGGACGGTAATGTTGTCCCACTCATTATCGTTATAATCAGATTGATAAAACGCGGTTGGACGTGTGCTAGGTGATTCAGACCAAAAGAACTTCCACTCACCATTTAGCGACAAACGAGTGTTGTAACTATGTGCAAAGGGCGTAAACGCCGCCCGTGGTTTTTCCTTATTCTGTTCAATAATTGTGATGTCGTTCCAAGGCTCAGCAAAGTCATCATCGCTGTGTGTAGCGTGAAAACCAAAAACCTCAAAAGAAACCAGCGCAATTATGCAAACTAGGCTCCGCCTCAACAAATAAGCACATACTTCACTGTGAATTAGCATAATCTTCACCTAGAAAGTCTGCGCCAGAAAGAAGTCGACCATTAAAATCGAATAAAGTCGCGTTTTCCCAATGAGAGCCTTCACCCCATCGAGTTTTGCAGTCTGAAGAAATCCAAGCAGGCTCCCAATAAACTACGCCTAATCCGCCGTTATTCACAACCGCTTTCATTAGGTCTATTAATTGCTCTCGTTGACCTTTCTTTGTAGCCGGATAACCTTCAATTAAACTATCGCTGCCAAGCAGATTCGAAGCACTGTCGTTACTTTGAGTTGTCCAAGGGTACGCTGTTTCAACAATCACCACTTCTTTTCCAAAGGTTGAAGTTAAGCGTTTGATCCCTTGTTCCATCATAGAAAACGGCATTTTAGCCCACTTGGAGTAATAGCTAATGCCAATGATATCGAAGTCATACAAACCAGCTTCTGCCGCATCTAAGAACCAAGGCTCAACATTTTCTGGTTGCGCAATATGCAGCATGATACCAATGGGTTTATTGGTGGCGCCGCTAACGTCTCTTGTCGCTTTAATTCCTGCATTAAAAAATTGGACGTTTCTCTTCCAATTGATTTCCGCGCCTTCTTCAACTTCTTCCAACAACAGCATTTCGGTATTGGTTTCATTTCCAATCTGAACATACTCGGGTAGTAGCTGCTCGCGCTCTAATTCCATTAACGTTTCGTAGGTATATTCGTATAGCTTGGTTGCCAACTCCTCGTCGGAAGATATACCTTTCCAAGCCATTGGAATGATTTGTTTTCCGGGATGTACCCAATCGTCTGAATAATGAAAGTCTAGAAGTACTTTCATGTTGGATTGTTTAGCGCGTGCGATACTGCGCTTAACGTCATCTAATGTGCTGTAATCGGTCCAAGAAGGATTGTGCCACAGTCTTAATCGAACAATATTTGCCCCAGCGGCGCTTAAAATGGCATAAGGATCTGTACGACCTTCTGAATCAGAGTACGTTGCACCACATGCTTCTAATTCGTTTACATATGAAAGGTCAACTCCACGCCAAAGCTCTCTGTTAGGTTCGCTATTGACGTGGCCAATGGTGTAAGAGGAGAAAAACGCTAAGGCACACAAAAAAAATTTAAGATTAGATCTATTCATATCAATACCAATAACTTCGAAATCCCCAAGAGTATCCAAAGGCTACTCTTGGGGTTGTGCTACAAAAAATTAAAACTGATAACTGAACCCAGCCCAGTATCGCTTGCCAAATTCTTCGTAGCGTCCTCTGGCATCAGACGATGAATAGTAGGTTCTAAATGGTTCATCTGTAATGTTATTCGCTTGGAACAACAGCTTAAGCCCTGTTAAGCCACTGTGATCGGCGAATGTGTAAGACATTTGGAAATCAACAACGGTTTCTGAGTCATTAAATAAGATCTGATCAGGAACATCGCCAAGTTCGACCGGGAAATCATCGCGATAGCGATAACCGACTCTAGCCTCAAATCCATTCTTGAAGTACCACAGCTGAGCATTAAGCGTGTTCTCAGCTAGGCCTGGTAGCGGGAATGTTCCTTCAACAAAGGCAGGGCTTACTTCAATATCACTATCAACATTGGTGTAATTGACGAAAATACCAAAGTCACGAAGCGCACCAGGTAAGAAAGTTAACGGTTGAGTATACGCAACCTCGATACCTTTTATCTCACCACCTTCACCGTTGATAGGCTGTGTTAAATTCCCGATAGCTCCGGAAGGAAGTTCTACATCTGTGCTAGTTTCACGAACAATAAAAGTTTCTACATCTTTGAAGAAGCCAGAGACAGTCAATGCAGCATTGTCGGAAAAGTACCATTCGTAGGTTAAATCCAACTGATTTGTTTCAAATGGGTCCAACAGTGGGTTACCGCCAAAAGCAGCTGGCTGACCAAAGTTATATTCGCCAACCCCCGCTCTCAAATCATCCAATGGTGCACGTGCAATTGCGCGGCTCAGACCAAAACGAAAGATTTGAGTTTCGGTAGGAAAGAATGAAATATTGAATGACGGCAAAACGTTGCTATAGCTGTTTTCAACTTCCAATGGTGTAAGTACTTCCTGGTAGTTAGTCTCTTCACCATTTTGTAGAAATGTACTGCTAGATTGGGTTTCTGTCTCGACTGCACGAACCCCAACGTTACCAGAGTAGAAAATGTCTCCAATTTCACCTTCAAAGCTTGCGCTTACGTAAACCGCTTTAATCTTTTCAGCAACTTCCCAGCTCTCTGTTTTGTTTGAGTTACTTTGCTGCGGATTAATGCCACCAAATACCTGGTCAATTACCGCTTGGCGATCAAAGGTCAAAGTTGCAGGAAAGGCTACTGAGCCAGCATTAGTAAGTGGTTCACCTAGCAAGTCTGATGACAACGGCGTGCGGTTGGCAGGGTCGATGTATAAGTAATCAGAACGTGCATACAGTGATTTTTCTCTGTCGGTAAAGCGGACACCAGCCTCAAACTTTGTGAAAAAGTCATGACTCGACCCGTATTCTACGTCTAGTGCATAGTTTGTGATTTCATCGTCCACTGTATCTGAATCAGGTACAGTAACAAATGAAGGTAAATTAGTGCTCGGATCGGCTAAATTCACGTTAAAATTAAACGTTGCAGGGGCATCTGCCGATGTTGCATCGTAAGCTGCGTCAATGCCGTAAGGTATTACATATGGAACACCGCTAACATCGTGCACTTCGGTTTGCACAGAGACAAACTGAACATCTCTGTCATTTTGTGAATAGCCTACATCAGCGCTTACTTTAAATGCGCCAACATTCCATAAAAGGTTTACGCCACCAGAGAATAGGTCGTCAAACAAGGTGAATTCCTCGTTAACGTTTCTTACCTTAAGGCCGTAATCGGCAGTAGATGTTGCGGTTGCGGCAGTGATAAAGCCATCAGCTCCCTGAACATCGGTAAAAAAGTTACCAAACTCATTTTCAAGGCCTTCAACTCTGAAACCTCGTTGCTCTTCAATAAAGTCAACTTTAGAGTAGAAAGTGTCCACATTAAGTTCGAAAGTATCGTTCGGACGCCATTGCACTGCTGCTACCACGCCATCACGGTCGTCGTCGCCACCTCTTACTAGCGCTTCAAAACCAAACGGGATTCGTTCAACACCTTCACTGTCAAACTCTTGTGTATTTTGATTATCGAACGCTGAACGTGCAGACGAATTAAATATATTTGTTCGTGCACTTGCGATAGGTTGCTCACGTCGAGAGTAGGCAACAACAAAACCTAATGTTTCATCTAAAAATTGGTCAACGTAAGAAATAGATGCTGTGTAGCCACCCGCATCTGTGTCTGCAATATCGTCAGCCAAATCGAAAAAACTACCTCTTGCATTAACTACAACGCGTCGTTCACCAAAATCCAGTGGACGGATAGTTCTTAAATCTACTGTGCCACCGACACCACCTTCAACTAGCGATGCTTTAGGCGATTTGAAAACATAAGCACCGTTTAATAATTCTGAGGGATAAGTTTCGTAACGAATATTTCGACTTGCTTCACCAGTAGCAATTTCACGCCCATTTAGCAGTGTGTTGCTTAAGTTTGGTCCTAAGCCACGAATAGATAGTTCTGTAGCATTACCTCGATCTCGGTTTGCAACAACACCAGGCAGGCGAGCGATAGACTCTGCAATACTAATGTCAGGAAGTTTACCGAGGTCTTCAGCAGATACTGCCTCTAGCACCTGATCTGCGAGTCTTTTCTCTGCTAAAGCATCTGCCAAGGATTTTTGAAACGAACCAACAACACTAATGACTTCGACATCTTCTACGCTTGTTTCATCAGTTTGAGCTGTTGCTACACTCGTATATCCAGTTAGCGCGCACAGGATTGCAGATGTTAAAATGGACTTTTTCACACTCTACTCCGAAATTATCAAGATTTAACTTTCTTCATATATAGTCCTTTTTTCGATTTAACGACTACATACGCCTTACCAACCTTGATGATTTCAAGCTACTCAGGGCTACAAGAAAATAGCGAGCACATTCGGCTGCATTCATTCTCTAGACACCCATACAAATGTGAAGTAATTAATGAAATTCCCATTCAAGGCAAAAGAAGGGTAAGCGCTTACCCTAAAAATATCAACAAAAATGTTTTTATTTTGTTAAAGACAGCTATTAAGATCTACGAGAATGTCAAAAAAAATAACAACTTTTAGCAACAATTAGGTTCGGTAAGAGTAGGAAAATAAGGTAAAAATGCTCCTTCTCGTAGAAAAATATATGGCAGATCATTGAAAATAACGCTCAATAAATTCGCAATAGGTTGCGGTTACCTAGTACTTTTCGTCACTGGACAGGGAATTGCGTCGCTAGCAATTCCTTACTATCAAATGATTTTGGGGCTTGACCCAGTCTTGCTTGCTATGATCTTGACGATACCGGTTTTAATTTCTGCATTTGCTAGTACTAAAATCGGAGAGATTATCGGTAAAGCTGCACAAAAGAAAAATGGCAGACGGAAAATCATACTCGCGGCAGGTTGGATTGGTACTTTTTCTTACGGCTCAATCTGGTCTATTTCCAGTCATTGGGGCCCTACTATCACGCTATTTTACTTATTGGTAACATCAAGTGTGTTCTTTGTGTCATCAGCTTTCCTGTGTATTGCCATACGATGTTTTGCCTATGAAGAAACGGATAACCCTGACGAAATCACGTCTGTGATGGGCCTAGCCATGCTATTTGAAAAAATAGGATCTATCTTCTATTTCTGGCTGTTTCCTCTTGCACAATCAAACTTGTTCAGTAGTTTAGCGCAGGGCATAAGAATCGTAGGCTGGAGCGTATCTTTCTGTTTTATAGGATTATTGTCTACAGTTGTAGCATTCGGCGCGAAAGCCGCAAAAGAATTTAGTCATGGCTCTTCGCTTCAAGGTACTCATGACGCTCCCTTACCAAATAGTTATAAAAAAACCTTGAATTTATTGCTTTGGGTAACCTTCATTCAAACTGGGTTAGTGGGCTTGTGCATAAGCATGGATTTTTACGTATTAGTTTATTACGTATTCGAAGGCGAAATTAAATCTGGCGCATTTTGGAAAGGAATTCTATCGACCCAATATGCATTGGTAGGGTTACTATCCATACCTGTACTGGTGCATTTGTCCCACAGAATTGGAAAACACAAAACACTC
>JALUXV010000550.1 GCA_027013165.1 Alteromonadaceae bacterium | reverse complement strand
ATCAACTGCTTATAACTCATGGTGCTTACTTCTATTTGTTTGGCGACTTTAGAATACCACCAATAGGCAGTTGATCGTCTTGTCACCGTTTAACCATGAGTGGTGCACTTATTATCTGAATTCGGGATTATTTTTTAATAAAAAACAATATACATTGAGCTAAGAAGGTATTAATCTACCAAAGAATGTCGAGGCACAGGATGCTGATTTTTAAACACGGATGTATTTATGAAATATCTATTTTTTTCTTGTATTTTTTTCTCAAATTTCCTCTTTGCTGGTACAGTCGAAACCATCTCAACGATGACTAGTATCGGTGTAGCAACTGAAGAGTACACTCTTCTTAACTTGAGCGATTCTATTGACGGACTCCCTGAATGTGCAGCTGCACAACCAACATTGGTCTCTTTTAATCATACCACTGAGCAAGGTAAAGCCTTTCTTGCCGTCGCATTATCAGCACTTCATACAAATAAAACAGTGAAGGTCGTTGTGAGTGATAATGTATGTTTGTCCACTTCCCCTTTAATGAGACAGTGCTAAATTAGAGTTTTCTAGTTTTGCTCGGTAAGCTGCCGGAGGCAGGTTACCCAGACTTTCATGTGTTCTTTCTTCGTTGTAATCCAGGCGCCAGAACCAGGCCATGTCTCTCACCTGATTGAGATTTTCAAACAAGTAAGCATCTAGAAACTCTCTGCGGAATGAACCGTTAAAGCGTTCTACAAAGCCATTTTGCTGTGGCTTACCTGGCTGGATGTAGACCAGTTCAATATCATTGGTTTCACACCAATCAGTCAGCGTCGCCGAAATTAGCTCTGGGCCATTATCCATACGCAGCTGAGTTGGTAATCCACGCTCAGCCTTAAGCTGTTCTAACACGCGAACTACACGGCCAGCTGGCAAAGACGTATCGACTTCAATAGCAAGGCATTCCCGCGTACCTTCATCCACCACATTCAGTGTTCTGAACCGTTTACCGCAATATAAAGTGTCATGCATAAAGTCCAACGCCCATTGATGGTTTGCCTGATCCAGCACTTCTAATGGCTGGGCTATTCGTTTGGGCAGTACCCGTTTAGTTCTGCGCCTCAGGTTTAATCCCATCTGGCAGTAAACGCGATAGACGCGCTTGTGGTTGAAGGGAAAGCCTTTGAACCGCATTCGGCCAAAACACTTCCAGAAGCCTGCTTGTGGCGACTTCTCCAAGACCGCATTGATAGCATCAATGACAGCAGCATCCACTTTGCGCCAGTCTCTCTCGGGGCGATAAAAGGTCGCACGGCCAATACCAACAAATAGGCAGGCCTTTACGATACTTAGTCCCGCATCAACTAGGATGCTGACGCATTCTCGTTTCTCTGCTGTCACCAACCCTTTTTTGCGACAAGCTCCTTAATGGCATTATTTTCTAAGCTGACATCTGCAAACATCTTTTTGAGCTTGGCATTTTCCTCTTCAAGCTCTTTCAATCGTTTGACGTCAGACGCTTCCATGCCGCCGTACTTGGACTTCCAATTGTAATAGGTTGCGCTGCTGATACCGTGTTGACGGCAGACTTCCTCAACCTTCATACCTGCATCAACTTCTTTTAACACCCCAATAATCTGAGATTCTGTGTAGCGTGATTTTTTCATAGTCGTCTCCTGCATTAATCATTGCAGAAAACTCCAATTAAGTCTGTCTCAGTTTATGGGAAGTGGACATGTGGAGCGTTTGAAACGAGAGCTCTACTGACGAGGTTGTATCTATACGCAGAATAGTGAGCTCTGTTTAAATAGAATTGTTATGAGTGTAAGGATTTAGAATTTGTGAGTATTTACGCTATCAAGTTAGTTTTACTGATCACTTTATTAATGTCGCCTCTAGCGTTTGCTGATAGTGAGGTAATCCTCAAAGATAGAGTCATTACTGAGATTACTGCTTACGAAGAGTAAATTTTTGTGAGATTTTCCCCCGCATTTGAAGACTCTCAAGATTGCCCAAATGGGGGAAATACAACGTTAGCTATAGATATGACAAAAGCCGAAGAAAAGGTGCTGCACTATATTCGGCGGTTTTAACGGCTGCAAGCGCTGGTAGGACAGTTGGGTTTGGAATAAATAGCTGTTTCAATAATAGACCCAGAATATCCAGAGTGGACGTTCAGTTTAATTAATATCCATTGTTTTATATTACTCGCAAAAACAGCATGAATTATGAGACGATTTTTTTTGACGGTAATGTCAATGTTGCTTGCTAGTCAAGTTAGCGCCTCTGGCCCAACTCAGCTGGGCTTAGTCGAGTCTTTTTATGTGAATGCTGGGTTTACGATGGTTAGAATGGAAGGTGTTGTCGACAACCCTGACGACTGTCAATCAACAGCATTTTATGCGCTTGAACCATCACAACCTGGTTATGAAGTATTACATTCTACCCTCTTAACCGCATACGTGTCGGGAAAAACTGTTCGATTTTGGGTAGATGGGTGCGGAGGCCAACATGGCTATTACCCTCATATTAAGAGTGTAACCGTAGAGGAGATTCGCTAATGAAACTATGGGCGTTAATGGTCTTGTGTCTTCTGTCGTCGAGCTGTTTTGCTGGAGAGTGGTTACCTGAATCTGATATTCAACAAATAGAGGCACGGGATGGTACATGGGTCTCAGTCGTATTGAAAAATACAAACGGTATTTGCCCAAGTAATCGTGTGCAATTTAAAGCTGAAAAATGGATTAATCAAGAAGCGGTTAACCAGTATTTCAGTATGCTTCTAATGGCAACTGCTTCAAGTAAATCAATCACTGTGCACGTTGAAATAGATGAAGGCATTTGTTTCGGAAGAATTGCCTATGTTAAGGGCGAATGAGCCGCAATCTTTACGTATTCAGTTGAAGCTCGGTAATGAGAATGGTAAACGGTAGTTCAAATTGTTTTCTTCTTGATGATTTTCAACACTTTCATTTCGATTCCTTTCGGTTACAGTTACGGCGAAGTCTACCAAAAAATCTTTTAAGTAACACCACCACATTAGTTCACTGAGTTAAGATAACCAACTGATTCAATCGCAACAGCCGCTTCTCCGCCATTTTTTTGTCTATACCTCTGCAAGATTATGAAAGTTATAGCTTTTCATAGTTGGCTCGCTGTTTGCTTTACTCATAATCAAAGATGACACAAAGCCAATTATCCGGCACAAACAAAGCGATTTAGCAGGAGATATTATGGACGTTAAAGCCAATAGTCTGTACCAAGAAATGCAAAGCATGATTGGGCAAACTCGCCTGCAACCTATGGAACCCCAACAGCTCGCCGAAGTGAACACTTCTGCTAGTGAGTTTTCAACCATGCTGAAAAATGCGGTAGACGGTGTGAACAATCTACAACTTGACTCTCGCAGCCAACAGCAAAGGTTCGAGATGGGAGATCCATCGCTAAGTTTAGCCGATGTAATGGTAGCTAAAGAGAAGTCTGGCATTGCCTTTGAAGCAACATTGCAAGTGCGTAATAAGGTGCTTGAAGCGTACAAGCAAATTATGAACATGCCAGTGTAGGTGAATTAAATTATGGCTGAAGCAACTGGAACTGACCTTACTGTCGCTGACTCTGGCAACGTAGGTGTAGAAACCGAGAATAAGTCCGGCTTTATGGATGCTATTGGCAGTGCAGATATGATGCGCCAAATGGCATTGGTCGTTGTTCTTGTGATCTGTGTGGCAATCGCTATTTTTATCCTTATTTGGGCACAAGAACCTGACTATCGCCCTTTAGCGAAAATGGAAACTCAAGAGCTCATAGAGACTCTTGATTATCTAGATGCCAACCAAATTGAATATCAGCTTGAAGGCAACACGGTTTATGTACGTGCAGATGAGTTTCAAAGCATTCGTTTGGGTATGACCCGTCAAGGGCTTAATCAAGCTTCAGATGCGGGCACCGACATTATCATGCAAGACATGGGCTTTGGTGTTAGCCAACTGGTTGAAATGGAGCGCTTAAAACACGCCCGTGAACAACAAATTGCCGCCACAATCGAAGACATTTCCAGTATCCAAAAAGCCCGTGTGCTATTGGCCATGCCCAAAGAAAACGTGTTTGCTCGTCGTGAAAGAAAGGCATCGGCCACTGTAGTACTTACCGCAAAGCGTGGTGCGGTTATTTCTGCCGAAGAAGTAGATGCGGTTGTAGATATTGTCGCCTCTGCGGTTCAGGGTATGGAGCCTTCTAAGGTGACAGTAACCGACAGCAACGGACGGCTTTTAAACTCTGGCTCGCAAGACTCCATGAGCGCAAGAGCGCGAAAAGAATATGAAATTGAGCGCCAGCGAGAGCAAGAGTACTTAGAGAAAATAGATGCAATTCTTATCCCTGTACTGGGTATCGGTAATTATACGGCGCAAGCCGACGTTGCCATGGACTTCAGCTCTTTAGAGCAAACTCAACGTAGTTATAACCCCGATCTTCCCGCTGTTCGCAGTGAGATGATCATGGAAGAAAACAGTGTAGGCGGAGGCGCAATTGGTATTCCGGGTGCGCTGTCTAATCAACCTCCCTTAGAATCTACTATTCCGGAAAATGCCAATGGCGGAAATGGTCAAGCTATGCCAGGGCGTTCTTCCAAAGAAGAAACCAGAAATTACGAATTAGACACTACGATTAGCCACAGCGTTAAGCAAACGGGAGTAATTCGTCGCCTTAGTGTGTCTGTTGCTGTTGATTACATGCAAGTGACTGGCGAAGACGGTACTACCTCTGCTGAGCCTCGCACCATGGAAGCGCTGCTGAATATTCGCAGATTGTTGCAAGGTGGAATTGGTTTTGATGTTACTCGCGGTGACTCCCTTGAGGTGGTTAGTGTGCCATTTACTCGTATGGACACTGGTCTGGTAGAAGAAGTGCCCATTTGGGAGAACCCTACCTTCTTACCTATACTAAAATTAGTGATGGGTGCATTGGTTATCATTGTATTAATCATCTTTGTGATTAGACCTATGCTACGTCGTTTAATTAATCCAGATGATGCCAAGGAAGCAGAAGACTTTGATGCTGACGAAGGTTTGGATTTGGGTGACGAAACCATTAGTATGCTGTCGCAAGAATTTGATGAAGGTCAAGTGGGCTTTGCTGCCGATGGATCACTCATGTTACCAGACCTACACAAAGATGAAGACGTATTGAAAGCCGTTCGTGCATTGGTGGCTAACGAGCCTGAACTATCAGCCCAAGTTGTGAAGGGTTGGTTGATGCAAGACGAGTAAGTGAGACAATTCCATGGCTGAAGAATTAGCAACCGTTAACGAACCCTCCTACGACGTTAGTAAGTTAGAAGGGGTAGAAAAAGCCGCCATCTTGCTATTGAGTTTGTCTGAAGAAGATGCTGCGCAAATTTTAAAGCACTTAGAGCCCAAGCAAGTACAAAAACTCGGCTCTGAGATGGCAAAAGTCGATGACATGACACAGTCGAAAATTACTGCTGTGCACAAACATTTTATCGAAGAAATTCAAAACTACAGCACCATTGGCTTCCAAAGCCAAGACTTTGTGAAACGTGCACTAACCGCTGCCTTGGGTGAAGACAAAGCCGCTAACCTGATTGATCAAATCTTGATGGGAAGTGGGGCGAAGGGCCTTGATTCACTGAAATGGATGGATTCAAAGCAGGTTGCCAGTATTATTCGCAACGAGCACCCGCAAATCCAAACCATTGTTATGTCATATCTTGAGCCGGAACAAAGTGCCGAGATTTTGGCACAGTTCCCAGAGAAGGTGCGCCTAGACCTACTTATGCGTATTGCAAACCTTGAAGAAGTTCAGCCTGCTGCATTGCAAGAGCTGAACGAAATCATGGAGAAACAGTTCGCGGGTCAAGCTGGTACACAAGCAGCGAAAATGGGCGGCTTGAAGTCTGCGGCAGACATTATGAACTACCTAGATACTGCCATTGAAGGTCAGCTTATGGATGCTATCCGTGAGCAAGACGAAGAAATGAGCCAGCAAATACAAGATCTTATGTTCGTCTTCGACAAC
>JALUXV010000549.1 GCA_027013165.1 Alteromonadaceae bacterium | reverse complement strand
CCCCGAGCTACGTCAGATAAGTGGTTTTACACCTATTATTGACGAGGTCTTGCTTCCTGGTGATGTATTGTACATTCCACCGGGTTGGCCCCATGACGGCGTTACAATAGAAGACTGTCTCACTTACTCGGTGGGATTTAGAGCACCTGATACAAGCACCCTTGCGAATATTCTAAGCCAAACCCTAGCGCAAGAATGTGAACTACCAAGGTTTGCTGACCCAGCTCGTCCATTGATATCTCACCCTTGCGAGATGTCTTACAATGAAGTCGAAAGCTTAAAAACAATGCTCAAGAAGGCTATCGACTCTGAGTTATTTACCACGTCACTGATAGAAATGCTGAGTGAACAAGGACTCCCAGACTTCATTCCAGAGGACGAGATTACACTAAACGACATTGAAGCTGCCCTTGAAAATGGTGCTAGTTGTTATCCCTCACCCGGCAATAGGCCCATTTTGGCGAAAGATTCAGTAGATGGCGTATTTTTTGTTAATGGTGAAACATTCGCCTTTGAACATGACGATCTAGAAGCGGTTACCACACTGCTTAATACGAATAATTTTTCATTATCTCAACTAAGCAAAAAACCGTCGTTGGCGTTCTTAAAAACCTTAACTACACTTGTAAATAAAGGGTACTGGGACATTCAACACTGATAGTGAATAATCATGACGTTTACAACTGAGAGCGTCGATTGGGAACGGAGTCAGAATCGACTTAAAGCACTGAGGGAAAAGGTATTTGTACTTGAGTGGCGCTTGCCACCGGAAACTGAATTCGATGAACATGATCCCAAAGCTTATCATGTATTGGTATACGATCCTGACAAAGAACCTATCGCTACCGCTCGTCTAACCCCACAAGGGGAAATTGGACGTGTCGCGGTCAAGCGCCAGCATCGCCATTTAGGGGTATATAAAGTCTTGTTTAAGGCTTTAATTCAGTTGGCAAAAACTAAACAATTAAAGATTGTTAAAGTCAATCTTTCACTAGACAGTGTGCCCTATCATACCAAACTCGGGTTCGAGCCCGTTGGGCAAGTATTCATGGATGCAGGCATACCACGTCAGCGCATGGGATGTTCAACCGAACGGTTTTCGTTGCCCGATGTTTCCAAAATGCATTAACTAACTATGAATAGAGCCAACGCCTTGCGGCGTAGGCTCTGTTGTATTAATCAAATATTTAAGTCCAAAGTTTTTCATCACTTTGGAAAGAATACATTGCCTCTGCACGATTTTGCAGTAGGTCTGCGTACTTCATTTGAGTTTCGTCGAGCGCATTAGTCGCGCGAATATTCTCTGCTTTCATCTGCCATGACATGGAAAAGTAATTAAGTGCGCCTCTGGCATCTTCGGCATTTCCCGCAGGAGTAAAATCTACCGGTAGATCGCCGGCAAGTACCCAATAGTAGTTCTTCTGGTTATCTTTAATCTTCCACATAGCGATGTAAGGCGCTAGATAGCGGCTTTCTTCCATAACTATGGTATCGAATAGCACACCGTTTTCAGCCAGATGCTTGTTAGCTCGTTGCAGTTGAGCTTTAATCCATTCAACGGTTTGTTCTTCAGATATTTTATCTTGATCAGTCATTGTCGTTCTCTTTCTAATAACTTTGTTGTTCTTGTTAGTTGATACAGCTCAGTAAACTCTGAACTGGGTGTTTTGGTTTAAACTGTTCAATTCTCGCCACTTGGCTTCGACAGGAATATCCCGTGGCCATTACTGCTTGTGACGGATAGCGCTTAATTGCTTGTTCCCAGCTTAAGTTGTAGATATCGAGGGACTTTTGCTTTTGTTCTGCTTCGTGCCCATAAGTACCGGCCATGCCACAACAGCCAACGGCTACAATGTCAACAGATTGGTCTACTTTTGCGAAAATTTGCTGCCATTGCTTTTCAGAAGTAGGCAGTGCGGTCTTTTCCGTACAGTGACTCAACAATGCAAGCGGTGCGGCGCCGCTCGACGAAGCAACATTCTGCCATACCGTATCGTCTAACCCAGAAAGCCATTCGTGTACCGCTAATACTTGGAAATCACCCCGCTTCTCACCAAGCGCCTTTTTGTACTCATCGCGGTAACAAAGCACCAAAGAGGCATCAACACCTACCATGGGTATATCTAACGCCGCCACTTCATTTAAAAAGCTTGCCGTGTTTTTCGCTGTACGAGCAAAACGCTCCAAAAATCCTTTTACGTGCTCGGGTTTACCGTTAGGTTTAAACGGCAGCAATACTGGCGTTACGCCGAGCTTGCGTATTAAGGCAACAAAGTCTTCTACAACGCTAGCGTCATAAAAGCTTGTGAATGGGTCTTGAACCACAATAACGGTAGACTGCTTTTCTTCGGTAGACAGCGCAGATAACACCTTGTAATCATAGCTTGCGACTTTACCAGCAACCCGCTTTTCAAGTGACGGAGACGACAACACTGGCGCATCAACATAACCAATAGTCGATTCAATGGCCTTCTGTGCAAATGCGGGTTTTAAAAATGCATTAAATAACCACGGTGCCTTCGCCATTACAGGCGCCATTCGCTCGATATTGGCAACGAGCAAATCTTTTGCAGGGCGAAGATAGCGCTGATAGTAAATTGATAAAAACGTCGCTCTAAATTCAGGTACGTCGACTTTCACTGGGCACTGGCTAGAGCAAGACTTACATGCTAAACAACCATTCATGGCTTCTAGCACCTCATGAGAAAAGTCTTCTTCTTTTTTACATGAGTTAACAAAACGCTCCCACCAAGACGAGCTGAACTGCTCTGCGCTCAGTGATTTTGTGTCAACACCTTGCTGGCCGAGCAAACGGATCCACTCTCTGATTAATCCCGCTCTTCCCTTTGGGCTGTGACGGCGGTCGCGAGTGACCTTGCTCGACGGACACATAGGCGACGTAGTGTCATAGTTAAAACACAAACCATTGCCGTTACAGTCCATAGCGGGAGCAAAGGCTGTTTTAAATGCTACCGGAATAGTACGGTCATAGGTCGCACGCTTGGTGTCAGACACTTTCACCAATTCGTCATTACTTTCTATAGGTGTACAAATCTTGCCCGGATTCATTTTGTTCGAGGGGTCGAAAGCCGCTTTTATACGACGAAGTTCGTTGAATAAATCCTCGCCAAAAAAAGCAGGGCCGTATTCGCTTCGATAGCCTTTACCGTGTTCACCCCACATTAGGCCGCCGTATTTAGCGACTAGTGCCACTACTCTGTCAGACAAGCTGTGCATTAACTTTTCTTGTTCCACGTCACATAGGTCTAACGCAGGTCGTACGTGAAGTACACCGGCATCAACATGGCCAAACATGCCATATCGCAACCCTTCACTATCGAGTAATTCGCGGAATTCCATAATAAAGTCAGCAAGATTTTCGGGAGGAACGGCGGTATCTTCGGCAAAGGCAATTGGCTTTTGACTTCCTTCTGTTTTGCCTAGCAAACCCACCGCTTTTTTACGCATGGCGTAAATACGGCCAATATCCGATTTATCGAAGGTTACCTGATAACCGATTACACCAAACTCTCCGTTTTCACTAGCGGCAGTGAGTTCAGCTTCAAGCGTTGCGATACGCGCTTTGATTTCACTCTCGTTGTTACTGTTGTATTCCACCATGTTTAATCCCAACAAGGTTTTGTTGGGTACATCAGTAATCAAATCTGCAATGGAGTGCCAAATAATGTCGGTTTTCGCTAGGTTCAATACCGTAGAGTCCACAGTTTCAACCGAGGTTGCCTTGGCTGCAACCATACGTGGTGCATGACGCAGGGCCGATTCAAAGCTGTCGTACTTAATATTCACTAGCGCTTTGTATGTAGCAATGGGGGTTAGGGAAAGTTTTGCCTCGGCGACCATGGCTAAGGAACCCTCAGAACCCGCGATCAAACGACTCACATCAATGGTTTCAGACTCGCTATCATAGGCGTGTTCTAAATCGTAACCGGTAAGAAACCTATTGAGCCTAGGAAACTTCGCCAATATCGCATCGCGCCGTTCTACGCACGAAGCAAACACTTGCTTTAATATGTTGCCGTAACTGTCATCGATTTGAGAGCGCTGTTTTGCCTCTTCTACAGTGAGTGGCGTGGTAGAGAGAAGATCACCATTTGACAAAACCGACGTAAGTTCCAACACATGGTCGCTGGTTTTGCCATACACCAAAGACCCCTGCCCCGAGGCATCGGTATTGATCATGCCACCCAAGGTAGCTCGGTTGCTAGTTGACAAATCTGGTGAAAAGAAAAAGCCATGGGGGCGAAGTGCATCATTTAATGCATCTTTAACCACTCCGGTTTGAACCCGTACCCACTGTTCCTCGACATTGATTTCGAGGATCTTGTTCATGTGTCGTGAAAGGTCAACCACAATACCGGCAGTAAGGCTTTGTCCGTTAGTTCCCGTACCACCACCACGTGCAGAGAACACAACTTGAGGATGCTTATTTGCCAACGAACCAATGCATTGGAGGTCCTCTACACTTTTGGGGAATACCACTGCTTGCGGGAGCTTTTGATACACAGAATTGTCGGTGGCTACAGCAAGCCTACTACCGTAACTGTATTCAACATCTCCGGTAAAAGCTGACGACGATAACTCGTCTAAATACGCAATATAATCCCTTGAAAGACCTTGTTCTGGGGCAACACGTGGCAAACTCAATGTAGTAATACCTCTGAGAGTACGAAGGCTCGACAGTATACCTACTCAACTAGCTTGGCTCTATAGCCTATTGTGCTTTCATATGAATTTTTAACCTGTGTTAATCTGAGCGGGGTGTATTGAGAAGTCACAAATGTTTACAAACTCTTTGTTGGCTTTTGACGTATTCTAAACCACTATTAAACTTCGGATATTGTTAATGCTTAACGGAGGTAGCAAATGAAATATATTCGTCTTACCTTGGGTGGGCTACTTTTTGCGACTGGGATTATTTTTACCATACTTCCCGGATCAATCTTGTTGGTAGTGGGCGGCCTCATGCTATTAAGTTACGACTGGCCTCGTGCTCGCCAATGGCTCAAGTTTAATCAAAACCTGATGACTAAAGGTGCGCGTAAACTCGACCGCTTCTTACTTCTCCGCAAGTTACGCTAAGCCATTTATGCGATGATACCTAACATATCGAGTTTATCATCGCGTAAATTGGTGATTTTGTCTTACTCACTGTGTTGCAGATTTGTCAGCATGCTAGTGTATTCAATGCACCTAGTGCTCAGCAAAAATAATCCCTACCTCATTATTACAAGTACGCTTAACGTACAACATGTTCAATGAACAACATTCTACAGGCATCGTCAGTATTAGTGCATTTTACTCTGGCGTAAACGGAGAACATTAGATGTTAACTTTGACCGTTAATGGAAAGAATTACGAATTTTCAGGGGACCCTACCACTCCTGTCCTGTGGTTTTTGCGCGACGAACTTGACCTCACCGGGCCAAAATTCGGCTGCGGCATGGCCCAGTGTGGCGCGTGTACCGTGCATATTGACGGTGTCGCGCAGCGGTCTTGCGTGCTTCCAGTTTCTGCCGCAGTGGGCAGAAAAATAACAACCATTGAAGGGCTTAGTGAAGACGGCGACCATCCAGTGCAAAAAGCATGGGTAGACAACAAAGTACCACAGTGTGGTTTTTGCCAATGCGGTCAAATCATGCAGGCAGCTAGTTTGCTAGCGTCGAATCCTACACCGACTGATGAAGAAATCGTCGCCACTATGTCAGGTAATATTTGTCGATGCGGAACCTATCCCCGCATTCATAAGGCAATTAAAGCAGCCTCGAAATCAATAGCTGGCGTTGAGTATTACACTCCTGAAAAAGAGGGAGAGAGCGCATGAGCCAATATTTCGATATGCAACGGCGTAAATTCTTAAAGTCGTCTGCGGCCCTTGGTTCTTTAGTGGTCGGTACATGTTTCTTGGGCGCGGCACCACGAGCACTCGCAGGCGTGCTTACTCCACCATCAGCTAACGCCAAAATGGCTAACCTATTCGTCGCCCTTCGCCCAGACGGTATGGTAGAAATTACTTGCCA
>JALUXV010000548.1 GCA_027013165.1 Alteromonadaceae bacterium | reverse complement strand
AGCGGTAGACTCTTCTGGTTTGAGATCCGAGTTACCCGAGGTACGAACCGCCACAAACGCTTGCGCTTGTTGTACTGGGTCAACCAATTGTTGCAATGACGTAGCACCACCTTGCGCCAAGAATACTGTAGGCGCGCGGAATGACGTTGAAATAGAACCACGTAACGACAAGGTATCTGAAGCACGGTATGAAACCGCTAATTTGGGGTCAACAGTGCTGCCAATTGAACCGCCGTAGTCTTCATAACGAAGGGCAATTTGAACGTCTAAGTCGTCGCTTACAGGTAAGGCTAATTCACCAAACGCCGCCCATACATCTTGGCTTCCGTCGATATCCGGATTACCAATAAGGAAGGTGAAACTGTCTTGGTTCGACAATTCATCATAGTCTTGCGTGAGTTTCTCTTCGCGGTACTGAACACCTAATGCCAATGCAGCGTATCCACCACCCATTTCAAAGGTATCAAAAGACGTAAAGGCTTCAAAAACTTCTAAGTCAGCCTGCGAATCAATAACTTGTTTTCCAGTAAACGAGTCAATCACATACTGAGAATTAGGAGCTACAGAGTAAGACGTCGCAAAGGGGTTGTAGAATTCACAATCACCCTGCCCTGGCGTTCCTGTGATTGGGTTACACGCTGAGCCACCAAAACCAAGCAAGGCTAACTGGAATTCGGTATTCATTACATCAGGTACCGAGAACATGAAATTGTTCACAGCACGTGTATAACTTACTTCCCAGAACCCACTGTCGGTTACACCTTGAAGGTTGGTACTGAAACGGAAAGTATCAGATTCTGTGTTAGCTGGGTCTCCAGGGAAACCGTTACCTTCAGCTCGACCGAAGAATGCAACAGACTGACCAAATGGATTCTGTGGGTGATAGTCTGGCACTATGGGCGACGTCAAAATTGGGAAGCTGGGTGCACCACCACGCTCTGCACGATTACGTGCCATACCAATTTCTGTTGTCCACGTAATATCGTCATTGAATTCATACATAGCACGAGTGTATGCATTTATTCTGCTTTCATCGGGTACGTAAGAATAGAAGGGGCCAAAATCAAAACCACATAAACCAACTTCTAGTCCAGGAATAGTACCACTAGGAGCTAACAGGTTGGGATATCCGCCTAATTCTTCACAACCATAAGGGTCGATGATTGGAAGCGCACCAACACCAGGAATATTCAAGAAATATGACGCTGGATTACCAAGTGCGCTAGTGTCGTCTTGTGGACGACTTAAACGTCTGTCACTGATAAACAGTGGAGAACGGTTCGTGTAGCTTATCGCGGCAATTACGTTACCTTTGTCGCCGCTAGCTCCCCACAAACCTTGTAAAATGTATTCTTTATTGTCGCCGTGGGCACCGTCTTGATAATCAACAGTAACCATTGCACCGTCGTAATCTCGTTTGGTGATAAAGTTAACTACACCTGCTACAGCATCAGAACCGTACAAGGCTGATGCACCATCTTTCACCACTTCCATTCGATCAATGGCAATCATAGGCACCAATGAGCTGGTATCAACAAAGTTTAACCCTTCATTGGTTGGCTGAGCGTTTACCACTTGGCGTTTATTGTTCAGCAATACTAAGGTTGAGGCTACGCCCAGACCACGCAGGTTTATATTCGACGTACCTGCTGTAGCGTTCTGAGTAAATGCATCGGGATTATTTTCCGCGCCAGTATTTATGGTCAGTGTTTGTGTGATGTCTGCGATATTTTTCGCACCAATCGAGTCAATAGCAACGCTATCAACAACGGCGAGTGGCGACGGAGATTCAAAGTTTTCGCTGCGTCGAACGAAACTACCAGTAACTAAGATAAGCTCTACGTCTCTGGCTTCAGGCTCTTGTGAGTCTGCTTCTTCCTGTGCAAAAGCTAAGTAGGGAGAGCAAAGTAGCGCGGCACCCACCAAAGAGGCGACCGCGGTCTTACGCGTATTTAATTTCATAGTGTGATTCCAAATCAAAGCGCACCACTCCCGGCAAACCCACACATTCCGTTAGTGATAAGCTGGACGATTTATATTCTTGTTGTGTAAGGCCAAAAAACAACCTACCCATTGATAGTATGACTCATTACTCATTTTGTAAATTTATTGTGAATAATATGTTCACATCAATTTTACACATGGTCCGACCTGTTGAGCCTGAAAAGTAATCACACCAATAAATACAAATTTTGCAGCGAATGGTTCTCTTTACTGCGCCATTACCGCAAGCATCAAAAATGTGCCAACTAAGGCTAACTCACCCGATGACTCTATCTTGCAAGAGGCCTCAACTTTATACAGAAGCCCACTGTTTTTCTTAGTGATTTCTTTAACAACAAAAGTATATTTCACACTGTCTTCACTACACACGGGAGAAAGAAAGCGCAAAGAATCTATGCCGTAGTTAATCGTGGACGCAACACGCTGTGACGTACCTACAACTTGAGAAAACGCCTTGGGCATAAGAGACGCAGTTAAAAACCCATGAGCGATAGTTGTTTTAAAAGGGCTTTCTTTTTCGCACTTCGCTTTGTCTAAATGTATCCATTGATGATCGCCAGTTGCATCAGCAAATGTGTCGATATCATTTTGCGTAATCTGCATCCACGCCTTTTGAGTAAGTTCTTCGCCTTCGCGCAAATCAATAAGAGACTTCATGTTTTTATTTCCATTTGTGATGTTAGGGTAAAAATCTACTATTAATGAGTTGAATATTTCAATTAACTTTTAATAATATGTATTTATAAAGAAACTTGTTACAATGACGTTAATTACTTATGTAAGTATGCTTCATGTGCGTAGCGTACGCCCTTTTACAGGCAAATATTCAGCAAGGAATTAGGATGAATCTCAATAGAATTGATTTAAATCTTTTCGCCGTATTCGACGCCATTTATACCGCGGGCAGTCTAACCAAAGCCGCAGACGTACTTTGCATCACTCAACCTGCTGTGAGTAATTCTCTGGCACGACTAAGAGAGATGTTGAACGATCCGCTATTTGTAAGAACTGGGCACAGTATGACGCCTACACCAGTAGCGCAGAATATTATTGTGCCAGCAAGACAAGCGCTGGCATTGCTGCGCCGGAGCGTGCAAGAGAGTCATACTTTTGATCCACTCACCGCGGAAAAGGTGTTTAATTTTGCCAGCCGAGACTTATTAGAAGTGAGTATTATGCCAAGGCTGGTTTCTAGACTTCAAAACCTGGCACCTAACATATGTGTGACCAACTACGAACTTCAAAGAAGCCAAGTTGTATCTGCCATGGCAGCCGGTAGCTTAGATTTCTTCGCTGACGCATCGACGTTTTCCGATCCCCATCTTTGTAAAGAAAAAATCGCGCAAGACAGATTTGTAGTAATGGCGAGGAAGAACCACCCAGCGCTAAAAAACGGACTAGATTTAGATACTTTCTTACGCCTTGGACATATTAACGTATCACAGCGAAAGTCAGGGGTGGGCCCCATTGATATAGTATTGGATAAAATGGGAAAGCGCAGAAAAGAAGTCATGCGCAGTCAACATTTCCTCACAGTGCCAAGTACCATAGTCAAATCTGATCTTATTTCATGCCTGCCCTATCACTTGGCTAAGCACTATGATTTGGCTATTTATGAGATGCCCTTTGATTTACCGCCGGTAGAGTACTTCCTTTATTGGCATGTTAGCGCCGACAACGATTACGCTCACATGTGGATGAGAGAGCAAATAATGGAAGCCTCAAGGCATTTCAAACCATCATAAAGTAATAAAGACTATCCTTAGGTATTATTAACCTTGCTCACAGTACTCAGCTGTGAGCAAACTGCCTATTGGACTTGGCCTGCTCTTCCTTCGCGTATAATTTTACATACCCAAGTATCAAACCGAGGATTTTTTCAACTGTTCATTTTTTGTCTAATGATTTGCGAACAGACAAATACTCCCAAATATAAGAACGAGGAATTAACCATGTTGAAAATTGTTAAAGCTTCTCTAGTTATCGCGGCTGCTCTTGGCTTTTCAGGAATGGCACAAGCAAACGTAAACGAAGCACTAGCGAACATTTGTACTATTGTACAAGCAGACGATAAAGGCGAACTACGCAAAAAAATGCGTGCTGTAGAGTCTGACTACCGCCTTAAACTCAAAGATTACTACACTGGCATTAGCTGCAATGGCAACAGCCTTATTCGCACAGCAATGTTAGCTAACGCTGTAGAGGCTGGCTCTCTACTCGTTAAGAAAATGCCAAAAAGCGACCTTTCTGCGCCAGAAGCAGACGGCAAAACACTTCTTGCTTGGGTGGCTGAACAAGGCTTAGAAGGCAACGCAATTACTGCTGTAGTGAATAGCCGCCTTTAATACCAATTTCACATAACCATGTGAGTCCATTTCAACATGGTTGCAGGTAAGTAAAACTACCTGCATTGAAGAGCAACCTTCGGGTTGCTCAGACTGATGATAAACCCCTCCATTTTTGGTGGGGTTTATTTTTTTGAGCAGCCGCAGGCTGCGATCGCGTTATTTTTCAGTTTTGCGGATGAAGCTGGATTTTTAGTGGTTTGCCCTGTTTTAACTGCTGACATGGCTGTTTGTAGATTCTTTCGGTGATTTTAGCGGGATTTGCGAGGGGCTATTGACTCATGCAGCCTTGGCTAAGGCCATTTTCTTCATATTTTGACAAGCGGCGGCTAACAGACACTGCATCGAGACATTATTGAGCCCACGATAGCGGCAGTATCGGTGTCCATGATGTTGTTTGGCATCCGCGAAGCTTCGTTCAACGGTTTCAGCTCGCCTTCGGTATTGTTTTTTACCCCAGTCGCTTAACCGCACTTCATTGGCGCGTTCTACACTCGCTTGCCAGACATGCCGGGTAATCACTTTCTTGTGGTTTTTACTGTTCGTACACTGTGACCTGACTGGGCATTCTTTGCATTGCTTCGCATCAGAGTGATACTGTCGATAGCCTTCACGGTTAGTGGTGGTGTAAGCGATAACCTGACCTTGCGGGCAGGTGTAAGTATCCGATTCGCTGTCGTACACATACTCGCGTTTGGCGAAGTAACCTTTCTTCTTCGTCGGGCGGCGATAGCCCATGACCCCAACCAACTGTCGCTCCTCAAGGTGATGGCATACGGCGGCAGTGAAGTAGCCTGCGTCCAGCCCGATGGCAACATGGCTGAGTTTGAAGGTCTCTCTGGCTCTGTCGATACGCTGAATAATGGGTTGGCTGTCATGCACATTACCAGGCGTTGCATGGGTATCAACGATAATGCCATGACGACCATCTACAATCCGGTGGTCGAGGTAGAAGAAGCCTTTAGGCTTTTCATCACGCACCATAAAACCGCTGTCCGGGTCAGTACGGCTAACCTTAGTAGGCTTAGTGCAAGGCGTTTCTTCCTTACACTTCAGGGGCTTTTTTCCCTCAATCTCCCTGTCTTTTGTTACCGCTTCGTTTAGCTGTTCAACATAAGCTGACGGTGTGACCTTTAGGTCCTTAATGTCAAAGCGCTTCTTGTTAGCATTAGCTTTCAAGTGCGTGCTATCCGCAAATAAGCTCTTTCCTCCAATCAGTCCTTGCTTCATGGCCTGACGAACAATGTTGTCGAAGATAACCTGATAGATATCACTGTCTTTAAAGCGCTTAATCCGATTTTGGCTCAGCGTAGAATGATGAATTACCTCTTCCGTCAGCCCCATGCCTAAGAACCAGCGATACGCAACGTTTACCTGTATCTCTTTGATTAGGCGGCGCTCGCTACTGATACCAAATAAATAGCCGAGAAACAGAATCTTGAAGAGGCGTACGGGATCAACAGAGGGGCGACCATTATTCTGACAATAAAGGTGAGCAACTTCATCACGGATAAACTCGAAATCTATCGCCATATCAATCAAGCGAACCAAGTGGTCTTCTGGCACTAGCTCATTGATATAAACCGTTTCAAACTCGTATTGCTGTGGGGACTTGGGGGTTAGCATGGTGAACACTCCGAATTTCACTATGCCTATTAGATCAAAGCCCCAGACTTCCGTCTAGGGCTTTTTCAACAGTCTG
>JALUXV010000547.1 GCA_027013165.1 Alteromonadaceae bacterium | reverse complement strand
AGGTACTCTGGTTAGAATCTGACCGCATGGGGTTCTTACTCGACGCCGTTGATCAAGAAAAATTCGAGAACCAAAGAGAAACCGTAAAAAACGAGCGCGCCCAGCGAGTAGACAACCAACCCTATGGATTGCGCCACGAAGTTATAGGTGAGGCCTTGTATCCAGAAGGCCATCCGTACTCTTGGATGACCATTGGCTATGTGGAAGACCTAGATAGGGTTAACGTAGAAGACTTAAAAGCCTTTTTTCAACGTTGGTATGGTCCAAATAATGCGGTGCTGACTATTGGCGGCGATATTGATATCGACAAAACCAAAGCACTCATTGCGAAATATTTCGGTGAAATTCCTATGGGTCCAGCCGTGGAAGAACCCGAGCCTGCCATGGTTACATTGAGTGAAGACAGATACGTTACCCTTGAAGACAATATCCATTTACCATTGCTGCAAATTACCTATCCAACGGTTTATGCACGTCATCCTGATGAAGCACCATTAGATGTGTTAGCTGATATTTTGGGTGGCGGGAAAACTTCTCTCTTTTATAAAAATCTCGTCAAAGAGGGGATAGCTGTGCAAGCTGTGGTATCTCACCCGTGCAGAGAGCTTGCATGTGAGTTCCAATTACTCGCACTAGCTAACCCTAGTGTGGTGACTTCATTATCTAGTATGCAAACTGTTATTCAAAACACGCTCACCGAATTTGAAGCACGTGGTGTAACTGCTGATGATTTAGCACGTACTAAAGGCAGTATTGAAGCATCTACCGTGTTTGGCCTTCAAAGCGTGGCGGGAAAAGTCTCTGCACTAGCGGCAAACCAAACTTTTCACCAAGAGCCTGACTTAATTAGTCAAGACATCGCTCGTTACAACGCAGTGACAGCGGAAGATGTTATGCGCGTTTACGAGGCGTACATTAAAAACGGCAAAGGTGTTGTATTGAGTGTGGTTCCAGAAGGACAAGCGCAAATCGCAGCGGCTGAACAAACTTTTGACCGTCCTGTTCGCACATTACCGGATTACAGCGACGAGGCTAGTGGAGACTTTACTAGTCCAGCGTCTAACTTTGATAGGAGTGTTATGCCAAAAGCTGGTGCTGCTCCTGTGGTGAATGTGCCGTCTTATTGGAAAAGCGATCTAGATAACGGAATAACTGTGCTAGGGGTAACTTCAGACGAAACACCAACGGTAACACTCACTATCAGCTTAGATGGCGGCATGTTAGTGGAACCTCTCGATAAGGCGGGAACCGCCAGTTTAACCGCACTCATGATGAATGAGTCAACAATAAACTATACCAACGAAGCTATGGCCAGTGAATTAGCAAAGCTGGGCAGTGCTATTCGTGTGAGCACATCGGGACGTCATACTCAGGTCTACGTTTCTACGTTAACCAAGCACCTTGAACAAACGTTGGCGTTGGTTGAGGAAAAACTTTTCTATCCTGCGTTCTTAGAAAGCGATTTCAATCGAATGCGTGAAAGAGTTCTTCAGGGCAAGCAGCAAGAGTCGAAAACACCAGATAGTATTGCTCGCCGGGTTAGAGATATCGTGTTGTTTGGTAAAGACAACCGCGTAGCCTTACCTAGCGATGGGACCTTAGAAACTATTTCAAACATTACTTTAGACGACGTTAAAGCATTTTATGCAACTTATTATTCACCGGCAAAAGCCAGTGTGGTTGTGGTAGGAAATCTATCACAGGATGACATGGTCACTGCCATAGACTTCCTCGGTCAATGGGAAGGTCAAGATTACGCGTTCGATGACTACAATCCCTTTCCGGAATATAGCGAACAACAAATTTTCTTCGTTGACAGCCCTGGTGCAGTGCAATCCGTGGTGTACATGGTTGACAGAAGTTTGCCGTTTGATGCAACGGGCGACCACTTTAAAACCCGTTTGATGAACTTTCCTCTAGGTGGTGCATTTAATAGCCGAATTAATCTAAACCTTCGAGAAGATAAAGGCATTACCTATGGTGCCAATAGTGCTTTTATTGGTGGTAAAACCCTTGGTTGGTTTGAAGCTGCATCTGATATTACTGGTGGCGAAACGGCACTTGGCATAAATGAAATGATCGGTGAAATTAGAAGCTATCGAGACAATGGGGTCAGTGAACAAGAAATTGAGTTTATGCGCAATGCGTATACCTTGGGCGATGCGTTAGACTACGAAACACCCACGAGTAAAGCGCGATTCCTGCGACAGCTATTGAGCTATAACTTGCCCGACAATTATCGAGCTGAGCAGATAGATATTATTCAGAATATTACTCAAGCCCAATTGAATGCATTGGCAAAACAATATCTCAACTTGGAATCATTACAATTGATCGTGGTGGGTGACAAAGCAACGGTAATGGAGCAGCTAGAATCGTTAGAAATACCGATTTTTGAGTTCGATCTATCTACCAATGAAGCGCAGCGCCTTAACTAGGGCTTGTACTTGAAATTGAATCACACAATGCCCATAACATGGCTACACACGATGCTTGGAACAGAATTTTGACTACACAACCTGATACTTTTAACAAGCGCATAGATGCGTTACAGAGTAAGTCGTTTTTAACGGCACTAACGCAAATTAAGCGCGGTGTAGAGCGTGAAGCATTGCGTATAAAGCCCAATGGTGAGATATCGCAAAAGCCCCATCCTACCGCTTTTGGTTCAGCGCTCACCCATGAGTCTATTACTACTGATTACTCTGAGTCACTACTAGAGTTTATCACGCCTCCTGAAGCTTCTTCGCAAAAGACATTGGCTCAACTTAATGATGTGCATAAATTTGTTTTAGAGAACATGGGGGACGAGCAATTATGGCCGCTCAGCATGCCTTGCTTTATCGAAAATGAAGCTGATATCCCCATTGCATATTACGGTGAATCCAATATTGGTAAGATGAAGCGCGTATACCGCACTGGTTTGAAAAATCGCTATGGCAGCATGATGCAAGCCATTTCTGGCGTGCATTTTAATTTTTCGTTACCCGAGTCATTTTGGTCGCTTTGGGCTGAAATTCACGGCAAATCACCTAGCCAGGACCAAACTTCAGAAGACTATTTTGCATTAATCAGAAACTATCGACGTTTTTGTTGGTTAATTCCGTATTTGTATGGTGCTTCTCCGGCGCTTTGTGGCTCTTTTTTAGAGGGTAAGCCTCATGCACTGCCATTTAAAAAAGTGGGTAAAGGTACTTACTACATGCCCTATGCTACCTCACTTCGTATGAGTGATTTGGGGTATACCAGTGATGAACAATCATCGTTAAAAATTTGCTATAACCACATAGACAATTACGTCAGATTATTGCGCACTGCGATGGAGACTCCATCAGAGAAGTTCAGCGCATTTAGTGCGGGTGAGGGTGGCCACTATCAGCAGTTAAGTAAGCATATTATTCAAATTGAAAATGAGCTTTACTCACCCATTCGTCCAAAGCAGCCGACCAACTCTATGGAAAAGCCCAGTGATGCACTCGTTCGTCGTGGTGTGAGCTACATAGAAGTAAGAGCGTTAGACGTAGATCCTTATTCGCCTTTGGGCATTAACCAATCCCAGTGCGACTTTTTAGATGTGTTCTTGCTCAGTTGTTTGGTAATTCCAAGTTCGGAGCTTGACGCTACCCAATTGCAAGAAGCAAAAGACAACATGAATACCGTGGTGCTAGAAGGCCGTAAACCCGGATTGAGCTTGTCTAGCGGCGGTAGTGACATCGGATTGGTAGACTGGGCTGAAAAGCTTTTTGCTAGTTTCACAGAGGTGGCGAAGCTTCTGGATAAAGCTCATGACACCAATCGATATTCAGAAGCAGTAAAATGCGAATGGAAAAAAGTAGAAGACCCTTCCCTTACGCCATCTGGCAGAATGCTTTCAACATTGCTTGCTGATGATATTGATAACGGCAACTTAGGGTTAAGGTTGGCATCAGCGTATAAAACGTCAATCTCAGCGTCGGAATTCACCTATACCGATACTGAGGCGTTTAAAACCCAAGCCGCAGCATCTATAGAGGCACAGAAAAAGGTGGAGAGTGAGGATACTGTCGACTTTGACACCTTTATTCGCAACTACTTTAACGAAGCGCCAGCTAAAAAAAATGCCTGACGGGCGTCAGGCATAAAAAGGGTTCCAGGGAAACACACACTTTACTAGAACATAGAGTTGGATAATGAAATGTTAAGAAAGTTCAAAGAATCGCATGTTTTTTCATCGATTTTTGTCGCGCTATTCTTACTGTTCATCGCAGGATGCGCTACATCACCCCCGCAAAACGCCAGTAATTTGTGTGACATCTTCTATGAAAAGTCGGATTGGTATGACGCTGCCGCTGATGCGAGGGACAAATGGGGCGTACCTATCCATGTGCCAATGGCAATGATGTATCAAGAAAGCTCGTTTCGTCACGATGCCCTACCGCCAAGGGATTACGTCTTTTTTGGTTTGATCCCTTGGGGGCGCGTATCGTCAGCTTACGGATATTCTCAAGCTAAAACACCAACCTGGGAAGACTACATTCGAGAAACGGGTAATCGAGGCGCTGACAGAGACGACTTTGATGATGCTATCGACTTTATGGGTTGGTTTATCTACAAGTCAAACAAAGTCAATGGCGTTTCCAAGTGGGACGCCTATGCACAATATCTTAATTACCATGAAGGGTGGGGGGGATATCGTCGTAAATCATACAACGCTAAACCTTGGTTAAAAGATGTTGCCCAGAAGGTGAAAGATCGCTCGTTACGTTACGCGAGTCAGTTGAAAACTTGCGAAGAGGACCTCAGGAGCGGATGGTTCTTTGGATTGTTTGATTAATAAGAAAAAAAGAAGGGGTAAACGGGCGTTTACCCCTTCGACGACGCCAAGCCAAGACCGTTTTTTACCTAACGTCGAACAGGCAAGACTTAATGTATTGCAAATCATTCTCATTTGCAATAAGTATTTCCACATTAGCCAAAATACTTTCTCATCCCTATATTCCATTGACGTAGATCAACTCTTGAATACCTTATTTTGCAAGGGATTTCAGGGATTGATCTGGATCATAACTACAAATTCAGCGGGGAATAAAATCATAAGCATAACGAAACAGGAGAATGATTATGTTTATGAATATGCTTGCTGACCCAGTTGTGTGGGGCTCTTTGTTGGGTATTTTTATTATTGTGGTAATGATGGGCTACTACACATATTTGTTCATGCACAACAGCGCCGACGATACTAAATAAACAGTTAACGTTTTTCTCTGTTGGTAGGAATGTCAATTAGCACAAGTAAAGCCGCTTGTCCGCCATATTCGAGCGGTGCTTGATGAAAGGCTTTTACACTAGGGTGCTGCACTAGGTAATGCGGCAACGCGGCTTTTAGCACACCCTCGCCGAATCCATGCATGATACTAACACAATCGATATGGGCTTTTTGTGCGGCGTGAATCAATGCTGCAATTTCGCCTTTTGCCAGTTCGCGAGTAAGACCGTGTAAATCCAGCATCATTTCTGGGGAGTAATCTCCCCGCCTTAGCTGCTTTAATGTGTGGGTTGGCACACCCTCTTGGCAGTACCGCATTGGCCCCTCTGTTGGCAGTGCCGCTTGATACATGTCTGAAAAAGAAAACGTTGCAGCCAACTGCTTGCTATGTGCCGATTCTCGGCGTCCAGAACGTTGTTTTTTGTCATTTAAGGCCACTGATTTGTCAGGTTCAACTTTATCTTGATCAAGAGGTTTGACCCCAGACATTAATTCAGCAAACGAAGCATCCGACGCTTGTTCAGCGGGCTGCTCTTTTTGCTTCATGGCTTTTAGTTCTTTTTTAAATGCTTTCATTCTGAATAAGCGTACAAATTAACTTGGGTGCGGGCGCTAACTTTCGGTATGATACCAGCTTTATTAAGCGCGATGTACTAAAGCACCATGACCGATAAGTTTTACCTTGAAGAAGCCATAGACGATTTGCATACCATACTTGATATGGTGCGATGGGCGGCAAGTAGATTCAACGATGCAGCACTCTACTTTGGTCACGGTACAGACAACGCGTGGGACGAGGGCATGAGCCTTGTCTCACAAGCCTTGCATTTACCTCACTCTTTGATTTCTGACAGCTCGCAGGGTATTTCTGCTGCTAAACTCACACGCAGTGAACGAGAAAAAATCGCCGAATTAGTGTTAAAGCGGGTACAAACACGTATGCCACTGCCTTACATTACCAACGAGGCGTGGTTCTGTGGTTTCCCGTTTTACGTTGACGAACGTGTGCTGATTCCTCGCTCACCCTTTGCAGAGCTTATTCAAAAGCAATTCTCAGCCTTTATCAATGAACCGCCAAAAGCGATTTTAGATATGTGTACAGGCGGTGGCTGTATTGCTATTGCATTGGCCCATACCTTTGATGAAGCCACTGTCGATGCGGTAGATATTAGCGCCGATGCGTTAGAAGTTGCAGACTTCAATATTCAAGAGCACCAGTTGAGCCACAGAGTCTATCCTATTGAGTCAGACTTATTCTCGAGTTTAACGGGTCAGAAGTACGATCTGATAGTTTCCAATCCGCCGTATGTTGACGCCGAAGATATGGCTGATTTACCGGACGAGTACCATCATGAGCCGGAGCTCGCGCTAGCTGCTGGTAATGATGGTTTAGACCTTGTCGATATCATGCTTCGGGAAGCACCGAACTATCTTGCAGATAACGGTTGGCTTTTTGTTGAAGTGGGTAACAGCGAAGTGCATATGGCAACCCGATTCCCCGGGTTAGATGTTACCTGGATAGCATTTGAGCACGGTGGACAGGGTATTTTTGCAGTACAACGAGCAACCCTAGTTGCTTATTTTGAAAATAAGGATTAATGCCACATTATGTCAGGAAATAGTTTCGGAAAACTGTTTACAGTCACAACCTTTGGAGAGAGCCATGGCATTGCTATTGGTGGTGTCGTAGACGGTTGCCCTCCGGGCCTTGAGCTTTGCGAGGAAGATTTGCAAGGTGATTTAGATCGTCGCAAGCCGGGTACATCTCGTTACACTACAGCCCGTCGCGAAGATGACGAAGTGCAGATTTTGTCGGGTGTGTTTGAAGGTAAAACTACAGGTACTAGCATTGGTCTTTTAATTAAGAACAAAGACCAACGTAGTAAAGACTATTCGAACATAGCCGACAGATTTCGCCCTGGTCATGCCGACTATACCTACGAGCAAAAATACGGTACGCGAGATTATCGCGGCGGCGGCAGATCTTCTGCTCGCGAAACTGCTATTCGTGTTGCTGCTGGTGGTATTGCGAAAAAGTATTTAAAGCAAGTTCACGGCATTGAAATTCATGGGTATTTGTCACAGTTAGGGCCAATTTCAGTCGAGACGGTTGATCACTCGGTGACTAATACTAACCCTTTCTTTTGCCCAGACAGCTCCAAGCTTGAAGCGCTAGATCAATACATGCGCGACCTAAAGAAAAGTGGTGATAGTATCGGTGCTAAAGTTTCTGTTGTAGCTACCCAAGTGCCTGTTGGGCTTGGCGAGCCAGTGTTTGACCGATTAGACGCTGATATTGCTCACGCTATGATGGGTATTAATGCGGTTAAGGGTGTTGAAATTGGCGACGGTTTTGATGTCGTTGAACAGAAAGGCAGTGAACATCGAGATACACTAACCCCTCAAGGTTTCGCATCAAACCATGCTGGTGGTGTGTTGGGCGGAATTTCCACCGGGCAAGATTTAGTCGTGCATATGGCGTTAAAGCCAACATCGAGTATTTCGGTGCCGGGTAAAACAATTAACAAAGACGGTGAGGCAATCGATATAGTAACCAAAGGTCGCCATGATCCCTGTGTTGGTATTCGTGCAGTTCCTATTGCTGAGTCCATGTTGGCTATTGTACTGATGGATCACTTACTTCGTCATCGTGCGCAAAACAACAATGTATTGTCTACAACACCAGTCATTCCGGGCAGTTTTTAACCGCCTAAGCCGACGTCTTATCAAAAGGTAACACGCTTCGGCTTGTTACCTTTTTTGCTTTTTGGAGACCGCGTGTCTAATACTCGTTCACTACTTGTTCTCACCATTGTCTATTGGCTCTATTTTGGTCAGCTTGGCGTCATCGTGCCTTATCTAGGTATATTTCTAGATGGCCGAGGTTTCTCCTCTGAGCAAATCGGTGAGCTGTTTGCCATCATAACCCTATCTAGAATTTTAGGACCCGGCTTGTGGGCAGGTATCGCAGATAAAACGGGTAATACCGTAGGTGTATTGCGGCTTGGCTGCTTTTTAACCCTAGCCACCTTTGGCACGGTATTTTGGTTCGATAGTTTCTGGGGATTAACCCTCTCGTTTGGTTTGATGATGATGTTCTGGACCGCAGTACTGCCGCAGTTGGAAGTGATAACCATGCAGTCTGTACTTCATTCACGATTCAATTACGGTCAGATAAGACTGTGGGGGAGTGTGGGCTTCATTTGTCTCACCCTTATTGTGGGTAAGGCATTGGATGTCTTCAATACTGAAACACCGATTTATGTTAGTGTTATTGTATTGTTGCTATTAGCCATAGCAACGCTGTTCATCAACGTACCGGTAAAACCCAAAGCTGCCGCCAAACACACTGGCAGCATATGGCACTATGCCAAGCAGCGCCCGTTTATGGTGTTTATTTTCGCATCGGCATGCTTGCAAATAAGCTTTGGTGCGTTTTACGGTTTCTTCTCCTTGTATATGCGAGACCTTGGTTACTCTGGGCAACAAACCGGTGTATTTATTGCCCTGGGTGTACTCGCTGAAGTAGGGATTTTCCTTATTGCCCAGCGCTTAATCAAAACCATTGGCGTATGGAATTTACTGTTTGCCTGCCTAGTACTAACAGCTGCTAGATGGTATTTATTGGCAGATTTTGCCGGCTTCTTTTGGGTGATTGTACTCAGCCAGTTAATACATGCATTGAGCTTTGGATTAACACACGCCGTGTCGGTACACTTTATTCATCAGTACTTACCTGCCCAATATCACAGTCGAGGACAGGCGGTTTACATCAGTGTCGCATTTGGCTTTGGCGGAGCGTTTGGAAACTACCTAGCAGGTCAGCAATGGATGCAAGGTACAAATGCCTACGAAACCTTTGCCACAGCTGCTGCGTTTTCGTTAGTTGGAGCATTAGCCCTTTTACTATGCAAGAAACGAGAGTTTGAATCTTCAAGCTGATGACCGCTTTGGCATTCAGACAAGACTGAAACAATGTGTTGAGCATACTGAGAGGGGGCGAGGGACTGTATACTGCACGCCGTAAACACGTCCCTGTGGGCTCGGCTTCGGCATCCCTGCCTCAGACGGCCGTAAACACTCCCTCGCCCCCTCTCTGACATATCACAACATTGATTAAGTTGATTTGATGGAATGCCAAAGCGCTCCTCAGCTCGCTTCTTTCTCGCCTCGTTTGCGTTGAGCTAACAGGGTGATGTCACCAGAGGGTGTTTCTTGTTCTAATTTAACATCGAATTTCCATAGCCTGTGAAGGTGACGCATTACCTCGTCTTTGGAATCTGCCAGTGGAATACCATTTTGCGGTGTATATCTGAGGGTGAGTGAACGGTCTCCTCGTACATCTACGTTATACACTTGAATGTTAGGCTCTAGGTTGCTCAAATTGTACTGGGCAGAGAGCTTCTCTCGTATAGTGTAATAGCCAGCTTCGTCGTGTATCGCACTCACACTAATGAAGGGTTTGTCCGTGTCATCTTCTAGGGCAAACAGTTTGAAGTCTCTTATTAGTTTGGGGGAAAGGAACTGGCTAATGAAGCTTTCATCTTTAAAGTTCTTCATAGCGAAGTGCACGGTTTCCAGCCAGTCTTTACCAGCCACACTAGGTAAGAATGCGTAGTCTTCCTCTGTGGGCGCTTGGCAAACCCGTTTAATATCCATGAACATGTTAAAGCCGAGAGCGTAAGGGTTAATGCCTGAATAATAAGGGCTGTTGTACTCGGGCTGCATTACCACGCTACTGTGACTGTGAAGAAATTCCATCATGAACCTGTCGCTGACTAAACCTTCATCATACATTTGATTAAGAATGTGATAGTGCCAAAAACACGCCCAACCCTCGTTCATCACCTGTGTTTGCTTTTGGGGATAAAAATATTGCGATACTTTTCTCACAATGCGAACAATTTCCCGTTGCCAGGGTTCTAGCAAGGGCGCATTTTTCTCAATAAAGTAGAGTAAATTTTCCTGTGGCTCGGCGGGAAAGCGCCGCTGAGAAGGTGTTTTACTTTTATGACTGTCAGGTAATGTACGCCATAGCTCATTGACTTGAGATTGTAGATATTTTTCACGCTGTTCTTGGCGATGACGTTCTTCCTGCAATGAGATTTTTTGTGGGCGTTTGTAGCGGTCTACGCCGTAATTCATCAGCGCGTGGCAAGAATCGAGAATATTCTCTACCTCTTCATAACCGTACTTTTGTTCGCACTTTGCAATGTATGATTTAGCAAAGACTAAATAATCAATGATGGAACTAGCGTCTGTCCAAGTTTGAAAGAGATAGTTACCTTTGAAAAATGAGTTGTGCCCGTAACACGCATGTGCCATGACCAACGCCTGCATTGTAATGGTGTTTTCTTCCATCAAATAGGCAATACATGGGTCAGAATTAATGACAATTTCGTACGCTAACCCCATTTGCCCTCGGCGGTATTGCTGCTCGGTTTGAATAAACTTTTTCCCAAACGACCAATGGGTGTAATTGATGGGCATTCCAATACTGGCATAGGCATCCATCATTTGCTCGGCAGTAATCACTTCAATTTGGTTGGGGTAGATATCCAGTCCGAAATTACGGGCAATACGGTCAATTTCTTGCTCGTACTGGGTAAGCAGAGGGAATGTCCAATCGGGACCATCACTCAACATAGTGAATTTCTTTGCGGTGGAATCAGACATATTAGTCTCCCGAAGTAATGGTTTCTTCTGAGCGGCGGAAGAGCTCTCTAAACACGGGGTAAATATCGTCTTGTGACTTAATTTCTTTGCATACTAAATTCTCGTGGGTCGCTGCTACTTTCTCGTATTCCCGCCATAAACTCTGATGCTGACGGTCGGTGATTTCGATATAGGCGTAGTAGCGACAGTGGGGCAATAGGTCCTTGGTAAGCAAAGCGCTACATTGGGGTGAGTCATCTGCCCAATTATCGCCATCAGAGGCTTGTGCGGCATATATATTCCAATCACTGCCTGTGTAGCGTTCATTGACTATTTCTTTCATTAAGTGCAATGCACTAGAGACGATAGTACCGCCCGTTTCTTGAGAGTAGAAAAACTCCTGTTCATCCACTTCTTTAGCTTGGGTATGATGGCGAATATACACCACCTCCACATTTTTGTAGGTTCGTGTTAAAAAAAGGTAAAGCAGAATGTAGAAGCGCTTTGCCATGTCTTTAGTAGCTTGATCCATTGAGCCTGAAACATCCATTAAACAGAACATTACCGCCTTACTTGAGGGGACTGGCCGCTTAGCGTAATTTCTAAACCGCAAATCAAAGGTATCGATAAAAGGGACTCGCGCGATCTTTGCCTTAAGTTCCTCTATTTCTTTGTCGAGGGCATTAATTTTTAGCGTATTTTCCAAAGGGCTATCGATAAGTTCCTGGCGGAGAGCCTCAAGCTCTCTAAGTTTTCGCTTATCCGACCCCGTAAGGGCCATTTTGCGCGCCATAGAACCGGTAAGAGAACGAACAATATCTAAATTGCTAGGTACACCATCGGTTTGATAGCCCGCGCGATAAGTCTCGTATTGCTCTACTTTATTGAATTGGGTTTTTCTTAAATTGGGTAAAGCAAGGTCATCGAATAGCAAGTCGAGATATTCGTCCTTTGAAATTGAGAATACAAAGTCGTCTTCACCTTCACCCTTATCGCTCGCTTCACCCTGACCACCCCCTTGACCAGCGCCACCGGGAGGTCGGTCTATTCGATCACCTTGGGTAAATTGGTCATTGCCTGGGTGTACAATATCGCGTTTACCCCCTTTGCCTGTGTGAAACACAGGCTCGGAGATATCACGGGTTGGAATACTGACTTGCTCGCCAGTTTCTAAGTCAGTGACCGAACGTTTACCCACTGCATCAGAAACGGCGCGCTTTATTTGCTGCTTGTATCGCTTTATAAAGCGCTGTCGATTTACAGTACTCTTGCCCTTGCTGTTAAGTCGTCTGTCAATAAAATGCGCCATAAACACCTGCTAGTTGAACTACACATTATCACGATGCCACTACGACGCTTTTCGTACGCGTAAGTACCATTCACACAACAAGCGTACTTGTTTTTGTGTATAGCCTTTTTCCTGCATGCGATTCACGAAGTCATCGTGCTTCTTCTGTTCCTCGGCGGAACCTTTGGTGTTGAAGGAAATGACAGGTAGTAAGTCTTCAGTGTTCGAAAACATCTTCTTCTCAATCACAGTGCGCAGCTTCTCGTAGCTAGTCCAAGAAGGGTTCGTACCACCATTGTTTGCCCGCGCACGAAGCACAAAGTTGACGATTTCGTTTCTAAAGTCTTTAGGGTTGCTAATGCCTGCGGGCTTTTCTGTTTTTTCAAGTTCAGCGTTTAACGACGCACGATCAAACAGCTGTCCGGTTTCTGGATCGCGATACTCTTGGTCTTGAATCCAAAAATCAGCATAGGTGACATAGCGGTCAAATAGGTTCTGACCATATTCTGAGTAAGACTCGAGATATGCCGTTTGAATTTCCTTGCCAATGAACTCTACATAGCGCGGAATCAAGTATCCCTTGAGGAACTCTAAATAGTTGTCAGTAACGTCTTGTGGGAATTGTTCTCGCTCGATTTGACGTTCTAATACATAGAATAAATGTACGGGGTTGGCCGCCACTTCTTGATAATCAAAGTTGAAAACCCGAGAAAGGATCTTAAAGGCAAAGCGGGTAGAAAGCCCTTCCATGCCCTCATCAACCCCAGCATAGTCACGATATTCTTGATAAGACTTGGCTTTGGGGTCGGTGTCCTTAAGGCTTTCACCGTCATACACACGCATTTTTGAGTAAATACTGGAATTTTCCGGCGCTTTGAGTCTGGAAAGCACACTGAACTGGGCCAAACACTCTAAGGTGTCTGGAGCGCAGGGAGAACCGTTAAGCTCACTAGAATCGAGCAGTTTGCGATAAATCCGAATTTCTTCGCTAACACGCAAGCAATAGGGTACTTTGACTATGTAAACTCTGTCTAGGAATGCCTCATTGTTTTTATTATTTCTGAAAGACTGCCACTCAGATTCGTTAGAGTGGGCAAGAATAACACCGTCGTAGGGCAGGGCTGAAAAGCCTTCTGTTGGATTGTAATTGCCTTCCTGAGTTGCTGTGAGCAGTGGGTGAAGCACCTTAATAGGCGCTTTAAACATTTCAACGAACTCCATCAACCCCTGATTTGCCTTACACAAAGAGCCAGAATAGCTGTAGGCATCGGGATCGTTCTGAGCGAATTGTTCTAAGCGTCGAATATCGACTTTACCCACAAGTGATGAAATATCCTGATTGTTTTCATCACCCGGTTCAGTTTTAGCTATACCTACTTGATCGAGCACCGAAGGGTAAACTCGTACTACTCTGAACTTGGATATATCGCCATTGTATTCATGCAAACGCTTTCTGACCCACGGAGACATAATCGTCTTCAAATAGCGTTTTGGAATTTTATACTCTTTCTCAAGAATATGACCGTCTTCATTCGGGTCGAATAAACAAAATGGATGGTCGTTGACTGGCGAGTCTTTGAGTATGTAAATAGGTACATTCTGCATCAGCTCTTTTAAGCGCTCAGCCAGCGAGGACTTGCCTCCGCCCACAGGACCGAGCAAATAGAGGATTTGTTTCTTTTCCTCAAGCCCCTGAGCGGCATGCCGTAAATACGAAACAATTTGTTCTATGGCTTCTTCCATACCATAGAATTCGCTGAATGCCGGATAGCGAGAAATAACGCGGTTAGAAAATATCCGGCTAAGCGCCGGGTCATTGGCGGTGTCTACCAGTTCTGGTTCGCCAATAGCTTTGAGTAAACGTTCTGGTGCACTTGCATAGGCCATAGGGTCTGACTTACAAATGTCCAAAAACTCCTGGATAGTGAATTCTTCCTGTTTACGTTCCTCATAACGACTTTGGTAATGCTCGAAAATACTCATGAATACCTCGAAAAAACGGAAGCCCGTAATTTAAGCGTAGTTGGTATTTTCAAAAATGAGAGGGATTATTAGTCAACTTTAGAATAGTTTTTAAAGAATCAATCTAATCAAAATTTGAACTTTTTTCTGATAGTTAGTCTCAAAGCAATGAATGAAAACATTGTGTTTAAATACTGTTGCAATGATGATAAGAAATGCGTCGAGTCATTGTGAATGAAAGCATAGTAATACTTACCCCTATGCTTTACCAAACTGCATGCTTGGATAAAATTTGCTAAAACCTCCCCTCCACACTAATGAGTACATTGCGACGCGAGTGATGTGGTAATGAATTTACTTCAGTGCGATTAATACTAGGGAAGAAAATACTTTCATTAAACACGTTATCCACCAACACGTTAAGAGTAAATGGATTCAAAGCTGGGCGCTTTAACAGGCTTCCTAAATTTAACGTCACATTCAAGGTAGCAAGGTGGTAATCTTCTGGTGCGGGGTTTTGTAATTCCGGTACTGCCTGGTTTTGCAAGGTAGATGCAGAAAAATAGTTAGTGTAAAAGCTCGTGGATAGTGTTTCGTTGGGCGTGTAAATAACGCCTGCTTTAACCATTCTATTGGGGGCATAAGTCACATCTGTGTCGCCGCTTTCCGACTGATTTGTTTGATACGATGCATTGGCGGTGGCTTTCCAGTGTGTGTTTATACGCCAATTTCCTTCAAGCTCGAAACCACGGTAGGTAATTTCCCCGCCGTTGATAAACCGGATCGGAGCCCCAAAAACTCGCGACACAATATCTTTCTGCTTGCTGTTAAATAAATTGAAGCTACCAAAAAGGCTTGTCGAACGATAAACAAGTTGAGCATCAACAGTGTCTATCGTTTCTGGTAACAACAAGGGGTTTCCAGAAAGGCTTGGAACATCAATAAAACGCTCTAGTGCTGAAGCATTTCGAAAGGCTGCGCTGTACATGAGTTTAGCGTGCCATTTTGCGTTTAAACGTTTTATTAAGCCCAGTCTAGGCGAGAAGTCTCCGTCCACGGAATCTGGTTTATTATACTGCCCGCCCACTATGACTTTAGTGTCGGGGCTGAAACGATAATCTAGCTGGAAGTAAATACTTTTGTCGGTGATTGAGAAGTTATTATCTCCCTTGCCGTTCATGTGTTCGGCTCTAATCCCTGCGATAAACCCTAAATTGTTGTTTGGTGTTCGATGCAGCGTGACTTCGTAAATGTGCGATTCTGGGGTACTTGGCCTTGGAGATGCGGGTTCAGGAGTAGTTTCTAGTTTCACGTGTTGTTTGTTAAAAGTGATATTTGAGTCTATTCGCCAATGTGTGGATAGTGAATGGGAGTATTGAAAATCAACAAAGTAACGTTCAATTTCGGCCTCGGTACTCGGATATGAGAAAATACTCCTTACATTGTCAGTTCGAGTGTCAGAATAGAGGGCGTTTAAAGTAAGGCCTTTGTGTTGCGTATAAAAAAAAGCTTGTGTTCCACTTTTACCCATGGGGTAAGTGCCACGTTGCCCAAAAATATCCACTATATCGCTAAAGGCGTCACCTTTTGAATCGAAATGGTAAATAGCGCTTAGAAATTTCGTCTGTTTAAACGTACCATTGATCTGGGCTTCAATTAAGTTGGTGTCGAAACTTCCTGCACCTAATCTAAGTTGTGACTTCCAACTATCGTCACCCTCGTGAGTTACTATGTTAATTACGCCGCTAAAAGCGTTGGTGCCGTATAGCACGGAACCAGGACCCCGAACGATTTCAATTTGTTTGATGGCACTAACAGGAAAAAAGTTATAAATATCTAGGTTCATGCTAGAGGTGCCAGGTTCTCGCAACGGCCTACCGTTAATATTTAACAGAACGTTGTTGTCTATATGTGACGCGTTAACACCTCGTATCGTTGCCTTGTTGTGGGGAAACAAATTTGAACCAACGATTTGGATGTGCGCTTGTCGGTTCAGAATATCTCTTAGATTCTTATAGCCACTCTGTTTTATTTCTTCCGCAGTAATAATGCTGACCACAGCGGGGGCTTCATTACTATCCTCTTTTCTTTTGGATACTATGGTAACTGTAAGAAGCTCTTCCAGTGATAGGTCGAAGAGTTCTTCATGGGTGTAACTGTCGCCCTGTGCACCTAAAGCATTGGCTATGAAGCAGAAGGTTGATAGCGCAGGAAAAATCACATAGCTTGTCAATGTGTGATGTACTTTTGAACCTATTTTCTTTTTGACAGTCATTTTATTCAGTAAAACTTATAGGACAATTAAGAGATTAGATAATCTTGGTTTGTTAGTCCAATCATATAGATAACATTTAGCTTTACTAGAATTAAAAATGCCCACCATGTGGTGGGCATTGAAATAACAGGTGGATACCTATTTAAGCGAAGTTCTCGCTAGCAAACGCCCAGTTGGCAAGCGCCCAGAAGTTTTCTAGGTACTTAGGACGAGCATTGCGGTAGTCGATGTAGTAAGCGTGTTCCCACAAATCAACAGTTAGGAGCGGAGTAACACCTTCTTCAGTGATAGGTGTTGCAGCGTTGCTAGTATTAACTATGTCTAAGCTACCGTCAGCAGTTTTAACTAACCAGGTCCAGCTTGAACCGAAGTTGTTTACTGCTTTATCGTTAAAGGCTGCTTGGAAGTCAGCAAAAGAACCCCACTTTGCGTTGATCGCATCAGCAAGTGCGCCAGTTGGCTCACCGCCACCATTTGGGCTTAGGCTGTGCCAATAGAAAGTGTGGTTCCAGATTTGCGCTGCGTTGTTAAATACGCCGCCTTCAGAAGACTTAACGATTTCTTCTAGGCTTTTGCTTTCTAAATCAGTACCTTCAATAAGACCGTTTAACTTAGTTACGTAAGTTGCATGGTGCTTACCATAGTGGAATTCCAAAGTCTCAGAAGAGATATGCGGTTCTAGAGCATTTTTCTCGTAAGGTAACGCTGGTAGTTCAAAAGCCATAACGGTCTCCGTGTTTGTTAAATAATTATCTGTCGCATTCGTTGTCTTCTGCCTGGGGGAAAACAAAGGTCACCACTGAGTATGGTTGCACATGCGGCATTTTTTTACTCTGATTCACAATGTATGGTCACAATCAGATAACTCAATGACAATAATGTGAAAAATTTAATTAATGCAATGCTTTTCGTAACAACAAAGTGCTGGTAAAGCATAAGCTATCTTGTAGATAATGTGAAAATTGAAATTGCGATCACTATCCTAAGCAAGATTCTTCTATTGTAGAATATAGTGAGTAACCCAAGGTGTACACGATTCTCGTATATCAAAGCGTAATGTGTAATTACTTCGATAAATAAGAGTTTTACGTGCAGCTCTTGAAGTTTTGTAGCTTTGCCCCAATATATCGAGCCATTGAGTATGGCTAGATCCTAGATTAGATTCACAGAGAGAACCCCATGGAAAATACTGAAAATCAAACAACGGTTGAACGCATCCAACAGCAAATTGAAGAAAACGCTATTCTTTTATATATGAAGGGTTCACCTAAGCTTCCAAGCTGTGGCTTCTCTGCACAAGCGTCTCAAGCGCTGATGTCGTGTGGCGAACCCTTTGCTTACGTAGATATTCTACAAAACCCAGATATTCGCGCTGAGTTACCTAAGTATGCAAACTGGCCAACTTTCCCGCAATTATGGGTTGAAGGAGAATTGGTTGGGGGGTGCGATATTATCTTGGAAATGTTCCAGCAAGGCGAATTACAGCCGCTAATAAAAGAGACAGCAGCAAAACACGCTAGCGAAGAATAAAACGATTGATAAGCCGACTTTATGTCGGCTTTTTTGATTAGGAACCCCTGTTAGCTCCTCTGATTTTTCCCCGCCAAATAGTTATAGACAAGCCAGAAATTGAAATCCTCTATGGGTTGAAAATATATTTTTTATTTTGCATAAATCGTTTGTTTTTTAGTGGTTTGCAACTTATAAACCCTGTGGCTGACAGTATTTTAGCGTCAGTGTTGAAGGAAACTATAAGTAAAAATAACCGTCATTTGGACACTGAATGTTGAGGTGTGAAATGGCGAAACCATATTCAGGAAACCACTATGAAAACCTCTCTAACTCGTGTGACAAAACAAGTACGTGGTGTACTTGCGGCGTCAGCTGCGTTATCGGTGATGACGATGGCGCCAGCACATGCTCAGGACGCGCAAACAGAAAGTGCAGAAGATTTTGAACAAATTGCCGTTGTTGGTAGCCGCGCAGCGCCTCGTTCAGTCGCAGAGTCTGCTGTTCCTATCGATATTATTTCAAATGAAGAATTCAAAAGTCAGGGCTCTACCGACATGGTATCTATGCTACAGACAGTTGTACCTTCATTAAACGTTAACGACCAGCCAATCAACGATGCATCTACACTCGTTCGTCCAGCTAACTTGCGTGGTATGGCTTCAGATCACACATTGGTGCTTGTTAATGGTAAGCGTCGTCACCGTTCAGCGGTAATTACCTTTCTAGGTGGTGGTTTGTCTGACGGCGCTCAAGGTCCAGATATTTCAGTTATTCCTGCGTCTGCATTAAAGCAAGTCGAAGTTTTGCGTGATGGTGCGGCGGCCCAATACGGTTCTGACGCCATTGCAGGGGTAATTAACTTTGTATTGAACGATGCGTCTGAGGGCGGTTCGTTCGAAGCCCGTTACGGCAGCTACTATGAAGGTGACGGTGACACTATCCAGCTTTCAGGTAACATCGGCATGCCATTGTCTGAAAATGGCTTCATCAACTTATCGGCAGAATACCGCACGGCTGATGACACATCTCGTAGTGTTCAGCGTGATGATGCGGCTGGGCTTATCGCTAATGGTAACACCAACGTAGCCGATCCGGCGCAAATCTGGGGTTCGCCTGAAATTAAAGATGATATCAAACTATTCGCAAACTTGGGTCTCGAGCTATCGGACAACAGCGAAGCTTATTTGTTTGGTAACTACGCAGAGCGTGAAGTTGAAGGTGGCTTCTACTTCCGTAACCCTCATAACCGTGGCGGTGTGAACGACGGTGGTACAAATGATGCTGGCGAGCAATTATTGCTTGTGGGTGATCTTACAGGCGATATGTCTGGAAACTGCCCGACAGATATCGTAGTTGGTGACAATGTACTAACCAATCAGCGTTATATCGATGAGGTAGCAAACAACCCAGACTGTTTTGCGTTCAATGAAATGCTTCCAGGTGGTTTTACACCTCGCTTTGGTGGAACGGTTACCGACATGTCTTTGGTATTTGGTACCAAGGGTGAGCTAGACAACGAAGTGACTTACGATGTAAGTGTAAACCTTGGTCGCAACGAAATTGATTTTGCTATTCGCAACACAATCAATCCGTCACTTGGTCCCGATACGCCTATGGAATTCAGCCCGGGTAGATACATCCAGTCTGAACAAACTTTCGATGTAGATCTTGCCAAGCCTTTTGACGTTGGTTTGTACGAGCCATTGTTTGTTGCAGGTGGATTCCAATACCGTCACGAGTCATATGAAAGTATTGCAGGCGATACAGCGTCTTACGAAATTGGGCCATTGGCCACACAAGGTTTTGGTATTGGTTCGAATGGTTTCCCTGGCCTTGCACCGAACAGCCAAGGCTTAGTGTCGCGTCATAACATTGCACTTTATCTTGATGCAGAAGCATATATCACTGAAACCTTTATGCTTGCAGGTGCGTTGCGTTACGAAGACTTCTCTGATTTTGGTGACACAACAAAAGGTAAAATTGCTTTCCGTTGGCAAGCGTTAGAAAACATTGCTTTCCGTGGTGCATTCTCAACTGGCTTTAAGGCTCCAACTCTTGGTCAAAGTAACGTTCGCAACGTAACAACAGCATTCGGTACTGACGGCAAGTTGATTGACCGTGCAACACTTCCACCAACTGATCCTGTTTCACAGTTGAAAGGCGGTGAGCAGCTAACGCCTGAAGAGTCTGAAAGCATCACCTTTGGTGTGGTCGCAGACTTTGACAACGGTGTATTCTTGACCGTTGATTACTACAACATTGAACTGACAGACCGTATCAGTACTGCATCTGGTATCGCGTTAACTGAAGAAGACATTGCGACTTTATTAGCGCAAGGTATTAATGATGCATCGAGCTTCTCTGAAATTAGCTTCTTCACTAACGACTTCGATACAACCACTGAAGGTGTTGACGTAGTTGCTAACTATTCAATGGATATGCTTGGTGGCGAAACTAAGTTCTCATTGGCTTACAACTGGACGTCAACCACAGTAGACAAAGCATCGGACAATATCTCCGCTGATCGTATCCGTATGCTTGAAAACAACCTTCCGGCAGTGCGCTACAGTGCAACGGCTAATCACACCAATGGTGACTGGCGTTTCCTAGCTCGTTTGAACTACTACGGTAGCATCTTCGAAGATCACTTAGATTCTGGCTTACCGATTGAACAGGTGGGTTCTGAGTTTACTGTTGATTTAGAAGCAGCTTACAACGTGTCTGATGCATTGACTGTGACTCTTGGTGCTAAGAACGCATTTGATGAGTACCCAGACGAAAATACAGAATGGAAAGGTATTGCAGGTTCATTGTACCCGACAACGTCTCCTATCGGGATCAATGGTGGTTTCTATTACCTGCGAGGTGTTTACACCTTCTAATTTAAGAAACCTAACGTAAAGGGGGGCATTAGTTTACCCCCGTTCAGTTAAGCAAAGTGATTAGTTTACGAGAGGAAGTAATGGGCTTTTTACAGCCGTCTGAGGCATGGATGCCGATGCCGAGCCCACAGGGACGTGCTTGCGGCGTACGGTAAAAAGCCTGTTACTTCCACTCAACGAAGCTAATACAAGATGCAATGCTTAATTGACTGGTGTTGAGCTTTAGCTCCCCTTTTACAAAATTTGAAGATGCACTATGCCTTGCGAAGTGGCATCATGTAGTAAAGTGTAAGACATTATAAACAGTTGTATTTTTAATTTATGCCAAGTAAGTCGACAGTCACAGAAACCTATTTAAAATACCGCGCTAAGCTAATGCGAGCGGTGGGTTCAATTGTTGGCAAAGACGACATAGAAGATATTGTTCAAGAAGCCTTCATTAAAAGTTATGAAGCCGAATTAAAGCAAGAAATTCGTTACGAACGAACCTACATGCTTAAAACAGCGAGGAACCTCGCTTTAAATCATGTATCTAAAGCTGCAAATAAGCACAGTCATCCCATTGACGATATGGACATTTTACCTCATGAACTCGTGGGGTATAGCTTAGAAAAGAACGTAGAAAGTAAAGAGCGCTTTATTCATTTTTGTCGTGCTACAGACACCTTATCAGCTGAGGTAAAACGAGTATTTTTGCTGAAAAAAGTGTACGACATGAGACAAAAAGAAATTGCCGAGTTGTTAGGTCTGAGTGAGAGTACGGTAGAAAAGCACGTAGCCAAGGGGCTATTGCAGTGTTCTAAGTACTTAGCTGCGCTTAATGAAGTTGATGTAAAGGGTAGTGCTGTTTCAGCTACTCAAGGTGTGAATCGTAGTTAGTATGAGTAATATTCGTCAGTTCTCAAGTAAAGAAGACATCCAAGAACAAGCTTGCCTGTGGATCAGTCGCCTAGACCGAGGCCTCTCTGACACTGAAAAAGCAGAGTTAGAAGCTTGGCTTGGTGATAGTCAGTCTCATCGAGCTGCACTGCTTGAGGCGGCGAGTTTATGGGACGATATGTCTGCGTTGAATGAACTCAGTGGACTTTTTCCTCAGTATCAAACTAAGTCCGACGTTACTCAACAGGCACAACGTAAAAGTAAGCGTGTGGTTTGGTCTAGCATAGCTGCGTGCTTTACGCTGGTGATGTGTTGGGCGCTATTCACCCAAACTCACTTCATGAATAAGCCTAATGTGGTGGCATCAGTCACACAAAATGTGTCTACTGGCATTGGCGAACAAAAAAATATTGTTTTGTCTGACGGTTCAACCTTGCACATCAATACCAATTCAGTGGTATCCATCGATTTCTCACAAACTTTGAGACATATTGTGTTACTTAAAGGAGAGGCACATTTTCAGGTGGCTCATGAAGTCGATCGTCCTTTTGTGGTTACCGCTGGTAGCAATACTGTGACCGCCGTTGGCACAGCATTTAATATGCAATACGTGGAAGACGGTGCTTTCGAGCTTGTAGTCACTGAAGGTAAAGTTTTGGTGAAAGACAGGTTTACCACATTTGATACCCCAGCAGCTCAACTTGCTTCGCAAGTTATTACCGAACAAGGTTTGCTCATGTTTGCCGGTGAAAAAGCCACAGTTCAAGGTGATGTTGATGGGCGCGAAAACCTTTCGCAAAACGATATCGATGATGATTTAGCGTGGCAGCAAGGCATGATAGTGTTCAAAGGTGAGCCTTTGGAAGAAGTGTTATTCGAAATCGGGCGTTACACGCCAGTTCGCCTAGCAATAGTTGACGATAGCCTGAAGGGGCGACGAGTCGCGGGCTTTTTTAAAGTGGGTGATATCGACGGATTACTCTCAGCGTTAGAGACAAGCTTTGATATTTCTTCTGAACAAGTCTCTGAAAATCGTATCCACTTATCCGCATCCACAACTGAACGTCAGTAGTAGGTTAAGTTTGTTCGAGTTAAAAGCTCTATCATGGCGAATGGCATATTCTTGATGAATATGACACTATTTGTTTAACTTTTCTTAACAAGTACCTTCACCTTGCGGGCCTGTTATCAGTTGAATCCTCAGAAACGAATATCTACCAAAACACACAAGCGTATTTTGGTGTCCAGTTGGACTGCGCTATGTTTTGCGTTTTCTTCGTTCCTCGTATTGGCTGAAGATAGCGAAAAGGCGTCCAATCAGGCTTATCACTTTTCTATTCCAGCGCAGACTGCTGACGAAGCACTCACTTATTTGGCCAAGCAAGCAAATACCACTTTATTATTTCCTTTTGAGCTAGCCCAAGAGGTGGTTACCAATCCTATTGAAGGTGAATTCACACTTAGTGAGGCCCTTTCCTTATTACTTGAGGGTACTGAATTAGCAGTGGTTGCTGGTAGTGAAGGGCACCTGAGTATTCGTTCTCGTCGTGAAGTTCAAGCCCCTGAAGTGGTTACAGATACCACCGAAGAGCAAGGTAAAGAGGAATTTGGACTAGAGCGGATTGCAGTGGTCGGTACCCGAAGCTTACCTAGAAGTGCCGTGAGTTCCCCAGTACCTGTGGATATTATCGATGGTAACGAACTTGGTTCGCAAGGGAGTGGAGACGTTTTAACCAGCCTGAGTAGGATGGTTCCATCGCTCAACGTTAATGACCAACCGATAAACGATGCTACCAGCCTAGTACGACCGGCGAACCTTCGCGGTATGGCGTCAGATCATACGTTACTCTTGCTCAACGGAAAGCGCAGACACCGTTCTTCAGTAATCACTTTTTTAGGGGGCGGTTTATCTGACGGAGCACAAGGACCTGATATTTCGGTAATTCCAGCTTACGGACTAAAACAAGTAGAGGTGCTACGAGATGGAGCATCAGCACAATATGGCTCAGACGCTATCGCAGGTGTACTCAATTTCGTGATGAAAGACAATGCTGAAGGCGGTGCTATGGCACTTAAAACAGGAATGTATAGCGAAGGCGACGGCGAGCTTTTCCAACTGCAAGGCAACCGAGGGTTTGCCCTGGGAACCAATGGTTTTTTGAACGCTACCCTAGAGTATAGAACCCAAGCTGGGACGTCTCGATCTGTTCAGCGAGATGACGCTTTGGCATTGATTAGCGCTGGGAATAATAACCTTGCTAGCCCTACTCAAGTGTGGGGATCACTTGATGTAGACCACGATGTGAAGTTGGCGGTAAACGCTGGGTGGGATATTAACCCCACATCGAAGGGATACGGTTTTGCGACATATGCCTATAAGGATATTCACGGTGGATTTTATTTTAGAAATCCGCAAAACCGTGAGGGTGTATTCACACAAACCGATTCTGATACGGGTGAAAAGTCGTTGCTTGTTGCCGATTTAGATGGCGTAAATCAAGGCATTAGCTGTCCTGAAATACCGATCACATCAGCCAATGTGTTGGAGCAACCGAACTACTTACTTATTGCTGACAACGAAACAGCTTTGGGTCAAAACTGCTTCGCTTTTAACGAATGGTTTCCCGGTGGTTTTACACCGCAATTTGGTGGCAAGGTGACCGATGCTTCTATGTTTATTGGCGTAAAACGAGAGCTAGATACTGGATGGTCGATGGATACAAGCATTGGTATGGGGTATTCAGACATTCAATATACACTCTTGAATACCGTCAACCCTTCATTAGGGCCAGACTCTCCATTGTTGTTTTCTCCTGGTGGTGTGAGTCAATTGGAACAATCGCTCAATATAGACTTATCTCGTCTTATTCAAACATCATTGGAAGAGCCCGTTAGCATTGCCGTGGGAGCTGAGTGGCGCCAAGAAACCTATGAGCAACACGCAGGCGATGAAGCCTCATACATCGCTGGCCCTTACGCATTTAACCCAGCCTTGGGTACATCTCAAGGCTTCAGCATTGGGTCGAATGGTTTTCCTGGATATCAACCGCAATCCGAAGGACGTTGGAGCCGCAGTAATTGGGCGGTGTATTCTGATCTGGAGTTTTTCATTGAAGATGTACTGCAAGTTGGTGTTGCGGTAAGAGTTGAAAACTACAGTGATTTTGGCGCTACTTTTGATGGAAAGCTCACCATGCGCTACGCTCTTAATGCAAACTTAGCGTTCAGAGGTTCGGTAAACACTGGTTTTAAAGCGCCCACCGTAGGCCAAAGCAATGTCATTAACGTTACAACAGCCTATGGAGTCAACGGATTAGAAGATCAAGCGACACTGCCGCCTACCGATCAAATTTCCATACAGCTAGGTGCAACCCCTCTTGAGCCAGAAGAGTCGATAAATTTCAGTCTTGGCGCCGTACTCCAGTTGGCAGAAAAAAGCTTTGTCACTGTGGATTACTTTAACATTCGCCTGCACGATAGGATTAGCACTACATCAGCGATTCCGTTATCCGTTACTGACATTGAGAACCTAGTGCGCATTGGTCGAGCAGATGCGGCAAAGTACAAAGCGGTAAAATATTTCACCAATGATTTTGATACCTTGACCCAAGGCGTGGATATCGTCGGGCAACATACCACAGCGCTGTTTGGTTACCCGTTGAATTTTTTACTTACGTACAACTGGACAGACACACAAGTTGAGCGTGTATCCTTGTACCCCGTAAGCACAGATTCAGGAGTTATCTACCGTTCAAACTTAACGCCACAAAGAATTAGAATGTTAGAAGACAATCTACCCGCCCATCGAGGTAACTTTACTGCTATGTACGATATCGGTAAGTATTCAGTGGTATTAAGAGGCAATTACTTTGGTGGGTTTTATGAAGATCATTTAGATGCCTCTTCGGGTATGGATATTGAGAGCTCAGCGGTGGCTACTGTAGATATTGACTTTGCATATAGGCTGACCGAACAATTAAAGCTTAGCGTTGGCGCTCAAAACCTTCTCAACGAATATCCAGAGGTAAATCCATATTCGGGTCAAGTCGGTGCTTTGTATCCACCCACATCACCTAGTGGTATTAATGGCGCATTCTATTACGCAGGCGTTGAAATTAGGTTTAACTAATCGTTAAGAGAAAGTGGGCTGGAATTTTGTTGCTGGTTTGAAAAGAGACGTTGGTTATCCCACGTCTTTGAACAGGGATTCATCGATAATAGTTTGGTCAATGATTTCTTGAGCCATTTGAACGCACTTTCCACATTGATCGCCAAGATTTAGATGTGCGCGCAACTCTCGCAAATTGCCTGCGCCTTCACTCTGTACTGCATTGCGAATGTGTTTATCTGTTACGCCGTAACACATGCAAACAAACATGAAATCTACCCCTAATCGATGTTGGTAATGATAATAATTGCTATTTGCTATCTAGGCAAGAGATAAAATCGATTAGAGGGTGAATTTTTTACGGGCAGTTTAAAAGCGAGGTTTACTCAGTGATTGGCCAGCCACCTAGTGCTTTGTATCTATTAACCATATAGCAAAACAGCTCGGTTGTACGTTGGGCGTCATATAAAGCACTGTGAGCTTCGCTTTGGTCGAAAGCAATTCCCGCCGCACGACATGCTTTAACTAACACGGTTTGTCCCAAGGTAAGCGCAGCTAAGCTCGTGGTATCGAAAGAAACGAATGGGTGGAATGGCGTTCGTTTAATGTTACACCGTTCAATCGCTGCATTAACAAAGCTTTGATCAAAGGTCGCATTGTGCGCAACAATAACTGAACGCTGACAGTCTGCGTTTTTTTGCGCTTTTCGAATGCCTTTACACAGGGCTTTCATAGCTTCCGATTCATCTATCGCTCCACGCAATGCACAATGGGGGTCTATTCCATTGAACTCTAACGCAGCGGGTTCTAAGTTAGCCCCTTCAAATGGGTTGATGTGGAAATGAAAGGTCTCGTCTGCGCACAGTAAACCGTTTTCGTCAAACTTAACCGTGACTGCTGCGAGTTCCAATAAGGCGTCGGTGTGGGCATTAAACCCCGCTGTTTCAACATCAATGATAACGGGGAAGTAACCTCTAAATCGGTCAACGAGTAAGTTTGGAGTATTTGACATAATTCTCTGTCATTATATTGCGGGCGATAAGAACAGAGGTGATTGTTCTTCGCGGTAAATTAGCTTGGCATTATACGAATACATGGCATATTGACCTAAACTTTTTTACACTAATGACGATACAAGCACTATAACAGGCGTAACCCGAACAGTAGCGTTAGGTTACAGCCGTTTAACTCATGTGTAGGTGTTTTTGTGAAACATAAACTGTTGTTTTTCATCTTGTCGATAGTCACTGTCCATGCGAATGGCGCAATGCGCCAGTATTCGGCGACAGTTGAAACATCCAACTGGGAAATTTCCCAACAGTCTCGCTTGCAATGTACGCTTAGTCACGAATTGCCCGGATACGGCGAGGCGATGTTTACAAGCTTTGCTGCAAAGCAGCTTAATATGGAGTTTGAGCTCGATATGATGTCATTGCCAAATCGATTTGATGTGGCAGCCGTATATTCTGTCCCGCCGTCATGGATGCCGGGTGTTGCTCCCCGTACCATTGCCGATATGACCATCCGTAAGCAATACAACGGAGACCTTCCTCAAGACGCCGCCTGGACTATGTTGACCGAATTAGAAAAAGGATTCTGGCCAACAATTCAATATCAAGATTGGTACAATCGGTATGACAAAGTTAGCGTAGCTCTGAATGCTAGTAATTTTCTGCCGGTTTATCGCAATTTCGTTTCGTGTGTTTCCAATTTGCTGCCTTTTGCATTCGAAGACATTGCTTATACCGTGCTTTCTTACAAAAATAACTCCACTTCACTCACCGATTATGCGCAAAAACGGCTAACTATGATTGGTGAATACCTCAAAGAAGATAGCGAGTTAGAACTGGTGCTATTGGATGGTTACACCGACAGTTACGGCGGTCGTTGGAACAATGAACAGTTATCTATCCAAAGGGCAAACGAAGTCAAAACTTACCTAATGACCATGGGCGTGCCAGAGGACCGTATTCAAATTACAGGGCATGGCGAACGTCGCCATGGTGCTCCGAATGATACACGAGAGAACCGAGCGCTCAACCGAAGGGTCGTGGTTAGGTTATCTAAAACCTAACCACATTAGGTTCGACCACTACTGAGTGTTTCTCCACATTTTTACAGGCGGCACTTGATCGGTAAATACTCCGTGCACTTTAACTATATTGCTGAGTACGTCGAGTAGCGTTTGTTGGTTAAAACCTGGGGGTAGGGCGTCAACTCTGTAGGTATAAGGGTGCATAGTCAGCTTATGGCGATGTGCCCATGCTACCCAAGGTGAGGGAATGACTTTTCCTTCCTTTAATTGTTGGGGATCCAACAGTTGCCCAATCCAAGGACCTACGCCATTTACTACCTTTGCAAGTTCTTCAAGTCCCTCTTCCGAGCGCAGCCAATCATAATCAGTACTCGATTCTCCCCAACTATTTTCGCCAATTAGCATTACAAGTTTTCCTTCGTAGCCAAGGTCGTTGCGAATGCGCTTGAGTTCATTGTAGTCAAAACACTGCAAGTAGCTTTTTGCTGATGCCGTATGTAAGTTAAATGTGGTGAGCGTATCTATAACGATCTTACTGGCATCCACCCCTTGCTCTAAATGCCACGCTGGAGATTTTACTTCGGGATACACGCCGATGGTTTGACCATAAATGCGATTGAGTTCAGTAATGAGCTCGAAGTGCTCCACAAGGGTAGCAATTTTGAATTGGGCGTTTTTCCCTTGGTAACGGTTGGCGAATACATTGTCGCCGTCACTATTGGTTCGCTCATTGACGTTAAGTGTTCTGAGTTCAGCAAGGGTAAAATCTAAGGCATAAAAACGCTTGTCGGCACGGGCTCTTGATGGGTAGCGGTTAGCCACATTAGTAACCGTTTCCAGGTGGATATCATGCAAAACAATGGGAATACCGTCTTTAGTAATTACCACATCTTGCTCTATGTAGTCTGGTGATTGACCGTAGGCCAAGCTGGCTGCTTCTAATGTATGTTCGGGGAGGTAACCCGACGCCCCTCTGTGAGCGATGATGTCAAAACCCATCGCATTACTAGCGACGAACATTGCGAGTAAAAAAACATACTTTGAAAAATTTAAGCACATTGGACTTCCTTGATGATTTTGTTATTGAAATGCCAAAAAATTACTAACCGACAATTCTATTAAGTAAAGAAGACACTTTTATGTCGATGATGTCCATTGTTAGTGTGTGAATATGAGCTAGTATTTAAGTTATGTTGGTCGTTTTGCCACCAAGGTCGTATTGACTAATGCATTAAGGGGGGAGTGTGAACGATTATCTTATTGAGGCTTTGCGCGTACTACGAGATCCGGAGCAAACGCTGTGTGCGAAAGAGGTAGCGGAGCAAATATTGAAAAATGCAGGATATTCCTCTAATGATATCGCGAGGGAAAGTTGTGCATCTTCTGATAACGTTAAAATTCGAGTGACGGTTTTCCTCGCATAGGAAGACAAGTGAAACTGAAATTCAACGAATTTTGAGTCCAGAATTGTAGACAATATGGTGCCGATTTGGCAGACTGCAATTATCGCGGACCCTTTGGATTCTCATGACACAACGGCTCTGGTTCCTCAAACATTCCTCATCTTTTACATCCGTTTTCCAGCGTTTGTCCGCCCCCCTTTTCTTTATTAAAAATCAGGTAATATCATGGAAAAAATCATCGTTATTGGTGGGGGTGCAGGTGGTCTAGAGTTGGTGACGAGACTTTCTCGTACCTTAGGAAAGCGCGGCAAAGCGCATATTACTTTAGTGGACAGAAGCCGAACGCATGTTTGGAAGCCTTTATTGCATGAAGTTGCAGCG
>JALUXV010000546.1 GCA_027013165.1 Alteromonadaceae bacterium | reverse complement strand
AGATAGAACGGGCCATCAACTTAAGACCAAGAAAGTGCCTAGGCTTTAAACAGCCTGCTGTCGTGTTCGAGGAAATGAGGCGGGCAGCCTAATGAGCGAGTGGTGCACTTCGGAGTTGAATTCGCGAGGTTTATTAACGGAGAAACTGTTGATGTGGATTTGAGTCAATATACACAACGTGAATATTACGATGAAGTATCCCTTGATCTTACCGTAGGCGAAGTTGAACTTGTTGATCCACTTGTTATTAATCTTGGAGGTAACACGGCAGAGTTAACCCAAGAAAAGTTTCAATTCGATCTAACTGCAAACGGGCAAAACAAGGCAATTCATTTCGCTACTGGTCAATCTGGTTTTTTAGCCATTGACAACAATGCCAATGGTAACATAGATGATGGTTCTGAATTATTTGGAGCAATAACGGGCAACGGCTTCAAAGAACTTGCAGCCTATGACACAGACAATAATGGGTTTATCGACAGCGCAGATACTGTATTTGACGATCTGCTGTTTTATCAAAAACAAGACAATGGAAAAGACACACTAAAATCATTGACTGATATGGGTATAGGAGCTCTTTATTTGGGTTATCAGTCTACACCACTCAATATTAAAAATAGTAACAACGAACTTCAGGGGCAAGTGAAGAGTAGCTCGTTTTTCATTTATAACGACAAAACTCTTGGATCAACTCAGCAAATAGATTTAGTGATATAGCAATTTTCACTACCCACAGTACCTAACCCACCAGCAACAAACTATAATAAAAGTTACCTGATGACATATTAGAGAATAGTGGTCAAAATTATTAAGTAATGAGTATTCGATTTCGTTCTCTTGTAATAGCTGGCGCTACAATGATGTACACCCCACAAGGGTTGGCTGAATTTTGCGGAGTAAGAAGCTGTCTTGTTGCACAACCTCTTCAAGACGGAGGGTATACTGTACATTTAGTGTCTAAAACCACACAACCCATGCTTTGCTATATACGATGGGAAAACTTTTTCTATGTAGAACGGCTAACTACACGAACCAAAGACTACAAGCTAAACCGAGGTTACCCATTATCTGGAGTGAGTTGGCGCTGCGACCCAGCCACAGAATGCAGTTTGTGGATGAGTAATGCTGGTCTTTGCAAGGGAAAAACAGGACCCCCTTGAATTGACTTCACAAACCTGTGTTTGGAGCAAGGTTTTAAACAAAATCACATACAAATAACCCACTCATAAAAATAAGAGGTTACCAGCAGCCACTGCATAGGTTATAATTTAAACTCGTATGATGAGGTATTGTGAAAATGAAACCTGAACTTGAAGACAAACAAGAGCCCAAAAACAGCACGCCTTCGCGCAGAAATTTTTTAAAGCGCACGTCGGCTGGGGTATTTTTAGCAAGCATTCCGGGTAAGTCTGTGTGGGCTAGCAGCAACGGTCTTCTCGTGTCTGTATTGGGTTCTGCCAACGGGTCTGGCTCTGCGATTGTGCAAGATCCTATTCAGCTTGGCTCACCTGGTTATTGGAAGAACCACTACTCCAATTACAAATCGTATAAATTTAGTCAGATATTTGGCGGCAAACCCATCAAGCGGAGCTATAGAACCTACCGCTCGGATTACACCTTACAGCATGTACTCGACAACCCCGGAAGCGGAAGAAATGGCTGTGGTGGTGAGTCTAACGTCAATTACCACATGGTTGCCATGTATTTAAATGCAGCCCATTCAGGTGAAATGTCAGGTATATATTATCCGATCATTGGTCAAGGAGACTTCAATTCGCTACATGACTTCGCAGACTATTTATACAACTCAGCGTACGCTTCGCCAGGCTCATTTGGACAAGAACTAAGTGCGTTGATTGATGAATATGACAGAGGGTAAAGCGCGTCAATAGTATCTTTAGACCCTATATTGCAGTACATTCGTTTGCGGATAATTCTGGCACTGTTTGTTTCGACGCTACGACGGGTCAATCATTGGTATTTGCTGTTAGTGGCGAGGATTTCTCCTCGGCACTAACCCAGTATAAAAATACAATGGCCCTTGGAAAAAACGAACAACAAATAATTACCACTTTACTCAAATACCAATTTATTGAGGGTTGACATTAGGGATATGGCTCTCAGTCACTTCTTTCTTAATCTTTCACCGATTTCGTTCAAAATATCAATTAATCACAATAAAACTGTAGACAACTTGCAAGCGTTGTACGGCGCTCACTTTCAAGAATATACAGACCAAATTGAAGACTACTCAGTAGCATTAGTAAAGGCCAAAGGCTTACGGCGCTACTTTAAACCACAAGTTAATTTTTACAGTGATACTTTTCAGCCGTTTAGACCTGTTCCCGCAATTCAGGGGCTGGCCTCGCTAGAATGGGGAATGAACTGGGTAGTTGCGCTAAACGAAATGCAACATGCGATAATGCACTCCGCAGTGTTAGCAAAAGGCGACTCTGCCGTTATATTTCCCGCCCCTCCGGGGTCGGGAAAAAGTACTTTAACCACCTATTTAGCCTTTTCTGGATGGCGTTTGCTTTCCGATGAAATGGCATTATTTACCCCCAACACCACAAGAGTTTCTCCTTTTGTGCGGCCAATTTGCCTTAAGAATCATTCAATTACTTTAGCTAAATCGTGGTTTCCCAATGGCACATTTTCCAGTATTGCCAAAGGAACCTTAAAAGGTGATGTTTGTCACCTCTCGCCGCCACGTTACTCGTGGGAGCAGTCAACGAAAAGCGCTACAGTTAAAGCAATTGTTTTTCCAAAATATAAGCAAGGTGCCGCGCTAGAGATCTATCAATTAAATCAACAGCAAGGGTTTTCAGCCTTAGCTGAGAACGCATTTAACTTTGGGATCACTGGTATGCAGGGGTTCGATGCCTGTATTCATCTTGTGGAGCGCTGTGCGCTGTATTCTGTCACCTACGACAGCGTTGAAGAATTGCAGTTGTTTTTAGAACAAGAGGTGATTAGCTGATGGTGAATAAACTTGCGCTAGGCCAGCTTATTATTGACTTATATCGCACACCGTCAGTGGCAATTTCGCTATGTGATAACGATTGGGTCCAAATTATCAAAGTGCTTCGACACCAACAGCTATTGGCACGGTATTGCTATATTTTTAAACTTGTAGATGTGTTCGATAAGTTAACTCCCTACGCCAAGCGTCATTTGATTAACGCTGAAATTTTAGCCAGCAAGCAAAATAATCAGGTAATTCACGAGGCACGCGAATTAACGCGAGTTGCACTGGGCCAAAGTAAACGATTCGTGTTTTTGAAAGGAGCGGGTTATAGCCTGTGCAACGATCAAGCAAGTATCGGAAGAACGTACAATGACATTGACCTATTGGTTGAAAAAGAAGCCATACAGCCTATTGAACGTCGCCTAAACTTAAATTGCTGGATGTCAGAAAAAATCACCGAATACGATAAACGATATTATAGAAAGTGGGCCCACGAAATACCGCCTTTGCGCAATAACGCGCGAGGTACCATTCTAGATTTACATCATAACTTAGTGCCCGTGGTGTCTAACCGTTCTCCAGATATCAAGGTATTTTTTGACGAGATAGCGACTACAGAAACAGGAGAACAAGTACTAAGTGCGCCTGCAAGAACACTGCACAGCATTATTCACTTATTCTTTAACGAAGACGTGCACAACGGCTTTCGAGACCTGACTGATATAGACCTTTTGATTAAACAGCACGGTAGTGAGGCATATTGGCGTAAACTCAATGAGTTAGCTGTTCAGTCTGGTTTTGATAAGGAATTATGGCTGTGCAAGTTCACCTTAAAAGCACTGCTCGATACCCCATTACCCGACAGTGAATGTCAAAGTCTCGGTAAGCCAACGTCTCAAGGTTTATCTTGGCTTGGAAAAATATACGCAAAAGCCTTAATGCCCAATCACCCTGCAACTAATACGAAAAAACAATTAATTGCACTAAATTTAGTTTTTTTAAGAGGGCACTTTGGAAAAATGCCAATGTACGTATTAATTTATCATTCGGTACATAAGCTATTTACTGGTTTAGCTAAATTAATGTTTGGTGAAAGTGTATTCGAAAAGACAACCAATAAGCTTCCCCCTGCACGTTAACCTACGTTTTCTATGGCACCTTTCGCTGGTAATAGGTATCAAAAACAAACGCAGTTACACGGCTTTGTGAAAACACTAACCTGCGCATCTAGACACAACAACGCCGAAATAATCACAATCATTGAACAGTTTGTCATACATAATCCAACTTTCAGAACGCTATCATGGCAACAAATATTTAACATTAACAAGATGGAAGAATATGATTAAGCCTAAAAGTACAGTGTTCAACACTATATGGTCTTGGTGTTTTGTAGTTTGCATGGGGGGAGTCCTTACCGCATGTGGCAGCAGTGGTGGTAATTCACCGTCGACGGCACCTTTAACTAACACACCTTCTACACCGGAGGCAGAACAACGTATTTCATTACCAAACACAGAACAAAACAGTCTTACTGATGCATTGTCGGCGACTGACGCAGTTCAGCGAATGGGTATTGGTATTAACCTAGGTAATACGCTAGATGCGCCCTATGAAGGTGATTGGGCGCTCGCTGGCGAAGAGTACTACATTGAAGCATTTAAAAATGCTGGATTTAAGCATGTGCGTATTCCTATTACTTGGGGAAACCACATAGACGAATCAAGCCCCTATCAAATAGACCCTGAATTTCTTGATAGAGTAGAGACAATAGTCAACTGGGTGTTGTCCAGAGATATGATTGCGATAATCAACGTACATCACGATGAATGGATAAAAAGCGAGTACGATAGCGTATCTAATTTAAATCGATTCGATTCCATTTGGATCCAGGTATCAGAACGCTTTAAGCATGCTTCTTCTGATCTTATTTTTGAGATTATCAACGAACCCAAAGGGCTCACTGAAGCTCAAGTGAACGAATTAAACAAACGTGCGCTAAGTATTATTCGCAATGAAACTAGCAATCGTTTAGTGATTTTTGCAGGTAATGAATGGTCGGGAATAGATCCCCTATTAGCAACTGAGAACCCAGATCCAACAGACCCCTTTCTGATTGGTAACTTTCACAGCTATGATCCATGGCAGTTCGCAGGCATATGCACTCAACCTTGGGGATCTGACTTAGACAAGGAGAACCTGCGAAATATTTATGTGCAAGCTTATGAATGGTCTGTCACTAATAATGTTCCTGTCATGGTGAATGAATTTGGCTCCGCAAAATACGATTTTCAAAACCCAGAAAACGTTTGTGACCAAAGTCAGCGAGAGGAATATTTACGCGCTCACGTTCAAAATGCTTTTGAATTTGGCTTAGCCGGCACATTTTGGGATGACGGAGGTTCTTTCTCTACCTATGACAGGGCAACCAATACGTGGGGACCTGAGATGCAAATTCTTACTGGTAATTAATGGTTCAAATTTTTGCGAGAGTATGGGTATTTCGCCTGCTCTCGCTATTAAGTTTACATTTTAAAATTCCCGTCTCAGCATTTTTTACACTACCAATACAATCATTCCAATGAACAACATCAACTGGATTAAGCCCAGCACTATAAGCTCTATACCCTTGTTATCATGGGGGTCGTTAGTCATCAGAAATATGTGAACAAAATAGGCGAGTGCGTAAGCAGGAATAGCAATAAAACTCGCCGATTGAACATACAGGCTAAACCAAATACAAGGCAGTAAATAAAAGAAAAACGCCGCTAGGGGATTGCACAAGGCGATTTTCAAGTAGCCTTTCAACTTGGCAGAGCGAGATATTTTTCCGATTGATTGTGGCGTATTACAGGTTGAAGTTGATGCATCAGTGGGGGCTAAAGACGCCATTTCTGCTACTAGTAACAGGCGAAACGACGACAAAACCTCGTCGGCAAAAGTGTTGTCATAACATACCTGTGAAAACTCAAATTTAGCGCGACTTACCGCGCTGAGTAATTCACTGACATAAGCCGATTTGTCTTCACTCACGGATACTTGCGGTATGTATTTCTTCAAGACCAAATACAGTGCATTATCGATAGCCATAGCGTCGTCA
>JALUXV010000545.1 GCA_027013165.1 Alteromonadaceae bacterium | reverse complement strand
TGATACGTCCATCATATGTCCTCAAATTAGTTAATACCGTATCGCTTCAGTGTAGTGTATGCGGTGTGTTTTGGCTACTGACTCAAGGTTACCTGGTCAAGCACCAGAGGCGTAAGCGCATTGTACATAAACTCTGCGATCATAGGTTGTGCTTCTAAGTTTGGGTGAATGCCGTCATTTTGCATAAGCTCGGGTTTTAGGGCAATGTCTTCAAGGAAAAATGGAATTTTTTCGATATGGTACTGGCTGGCGATTTCATCAAAGCTATTGGTAAACATCTGTGTATAGCGGCGCCCATAGTTGGTCGGTATTTGCATCTCTTGTAGATAAACCTCGGCACCTGCATTTTGTGCAAGCTCAACCATGGCCGAGAGGTTGGTTTTCACTTTATTGATATTGTGCCCTTGTAGGCCATCATTTCCGCCCAGTTCCAATAGCACATGAGTTGGCGCGTGTTGTTCAAGTAGTCTAGGCAAGCGGGCCAAGCCGCCATCTGTAGTTTCTCCACTCACCGCAGCATTTACTATTTCAATCGGAATTTGCTCGTTGTACCACTTATTTTGTAACAAACTAACCCAACCTTGTTGTTGCTTTAGTCCATACGCAGCGCTTAGGCTATCACCTAGTACCAGTAACTTGGCCGAATATGCAGGTGCGGCGCCATTATGCTGATCTGAATAGGCGCTCGATGGTATTAATAACAATATAAACAAGAACGTGATTACGTTTGAGTACTTAAAAAACACGAGTATAAGACCTCTTATGATTAAAACAGCCAATGTAACCAAAACAGTCACTACGACCGAAGGTGACCTTCAGATCCTTCAACCAATTTCATTCGAAGTCAATACTGGAGAGTCCATTGCCATCATTGGTGCGTCCGGCTCCGGTAAATCAACATTATTGGGGCTATTGGCTGGGCTAGATGAAGTTTCTGAAGGGGAGATCTTTTTAGATAACGCTCCACTGCACAACATGGATGAAGAAGCACGAGCTGTGCTTCGTGGTCAGAAGGTAGGTTTTATCTTCCAAAGTTTTATGCTGGTACAGAGCTTAACCGCTCTCGAAAATGTGATGCTTCCGGCAGAAATAGCAGGGTTAGACAGCCCCAAAAAGCGTGCCCAAGATATTCTTGAACAAGTAGGTTTGTCGCACAGAGCACTTCATTATCCTAACCAACTTTCAGGTGGCGAGCAGCAGCGTGTTGCTATTGCTCGTGCATTCATTACCCAGCCCAAAATACTTTTTGCCGATGAGCCTACCGGCAACCTTGATGCAGCAAACGGTAAGAAAGTCGAAGAGTTGTTATTCAACCTGAACAAAGAGCAAGGAACGACGCTAGTTCTGGTTACCCATGACAACACACTTGCAGAGCAGTGTGATCGTCAACTCACTATGCAAGGCGGTGTGTTAACTGAGTCTACTTTGCCTGGTGAAGAAGACCGCAAAGAGGCTGTGTAAATGACCATGATAACTAATCTAGCATGGCGCCTATTCAAACACGAAGCTCGCCGTGGCGAGCTGACCATCATATTGCTAGCAATTGTGCTTTCAGTCAGTGCAGTGCTGTCACTGTCTTTATTTAGCGAACGTCTGCAACAAGCACTTAAGTCGCGTTCAGCAGCCTTTATTGCCGCCGACACCCAATTGCGTTCAGGTAAACCCGTAGATGAGGCGTGGCTTGTAGAAGCTCAGTCTCGCGGGTTACAAACTGCTCAGCGAATTTCCACACGCTCGATGGTATTTGGTGAAGAAAATATGGCCTTGGTGGATTTGCGTGCGGTGAATAGTACTTATCCATTGAAAGGGGACATTACCGTTTCGGATGTGCCTTTTGGTACACCAGAGGTGATTGAAGGTCTGCCAGAACCTGGTCAAGCGTGGATTCAGTCTAGATTGTTTCAAACTCTTGATATTGAGTTGGGTGATCAAATCGAAATTGGTGACAGCCTGTTTACAGTCACCCGTGTTTTGATAGATATTCCGGATGCTGGTTTTAGCGTATTTAACACTGACCCCATTGTTTTGATGCGATTGCAAGATATTGACGCGACTTCTGTGGTTGGCCCTGGCAGTCGCGCTGGTTACGTGAGTTACTTTGTGGGTGAGGATGGTGCGCTGGAAGATTATTACGACTGGCTGGCGCCCCAACTCAACAGAGAAGTGCATCGCTGGCAGGCGGTTTCTGATGACGATTCGGCTATTGGTAGGTCAGTGGCTAGTGCGGAGCGATATTTCTTACTAGCGAGCTTGTTAGCCATAGTGTTAGCGGCAGTGTCTATTGCTGTGGCAGCGCAGCGATACAGTCAACGTCATTACGATCCTGTGGCGATAATGAAAACCTTGGGGGCGACGAAGCACACTATTCGTTGGGTGTATTTACTCCAAGTGGTTTTTATTGCCCTTGCGGGGATATTCATTGGTGTGATCATCGGGCTAGTGGGACAGCAACTTGTCGTATGGGCACTGGCAGATCGGGTCGACGTTGCTCTTGATGTTTGGCACTGGCGTCCGTTCTTTATTGCTGTGTTTACTGGCGGTATCTGTGCTTTGCTGTTTTCTCTTTATCCGCTGATGCAGCTATTTTCCATCCCGCCACTACGCGTATTGCGACGTGATATGAACTCAAGCTTAAGTTCAAAGGGCATTCAGTTTTTAAGTGCAGGCTCGGCAATTTTTTTGCTGATGTTTGCGTACAGTCGAAATTTAGAGATTAGCCTTATCTTGTTCGCATCTGGTGTGGCCTTAGTTGTGGGGTTGGTTGCAGTAACTTATGGTTTAATTCTTATCGGCAGAAAGCTCGGTGCTGGGTCTATGGGGCCATGGCAACTCGCGTGGGCGCGCATAAGACGCAGAGCCATGGACAACAGTGTCCAGCTGATCAGTTTCTCAGTAACCATAATGCTATTTTTGGTAGTATTGGTCATGCGCAACGACATGGTTGAGCAGTGGCGTTCTCAATTGCCAGAAGGTACGCCAAATTACTTTCTGATTAATATTACTCCAGAACAAAAAGACGCACTAGATACTCATTTTTCACAACGTGATGTAACTATTGATGCTTTCTATCCGGTAACTCGGGGACGTTTTGCGTCGGTAAATGGAGAGTCAGTCAGAACATCTGTCTCGAAAGAAGACGAGAATGAATCTTCAAGACAAGGGCTTGGTCGCGAGGCTAACCTTACCTGGAGTAATCAACTGCAAAAAGAAAACGCTGTGGTCGAAGGGGTGTGGCATGGCGATGTTGATAATACTGATCTTGCGGCAAGTGGTGTCTATCCAGTGTCAGTCGAAAAAGAAATTGCCATGCGCCTCAATATTAAAATGGGCGATAACCTAACTTTTAATATTGGCAGTGAAATTGTTAATACCCAAGTTACTAGTATTAGAACGGTAAATTGGCAAACCATGCAGCCTAACTTCTTTTTCATCATTCATCCCGATGCCATGGAAGCTTTCAGGCCAACCTATATCACGAGTTTCTTTTTACCCACAGAGAGAAAGTCGGAACTTACCAGTTTGTTACAGCCGTTCTCGTCTATCACAATGTTTGACGTTGACGCCAGAATAAACCAGCTTCGCGAAATTGTTGACCAAGTGTCGGTAGCGGTAGAGTTTATTCTTGTACTCGTACTTGCTGCGGGAAGCTTAGTTTTAATAGCTCAAGTACAAGCGAGTATGGACGAACGAAGACAGGAGCTTGCCATACTTCGTACTTTGGGGGCAAAAGGTAAACTCATCCGCCAAAGTGTAGTGTTCGAATTTGTGATTATAGGCCTAGTTGCCGGTGGAATGGCGGCACTTGCCAATGAACTCAGTTTGTATATGTTGCAATCGCGGGTGTTCCAAATGGAAAGCAGCATTCACCTTGAATACTGGGTGATTGCCCCTCTTGTTGGTGCCTTTGTGGTGGGTGTTTTGGGGGCGTTAGGATGCTGGCGTTTATTGGCTCTTAATACCTCACAATTGCTCAGAAAAATGGTTTAGTTAACAAAGCGTTTCTTAAAAGGGTTCAAGAATTCAATCTTGAACCCTTTTTTGTATTAGTTTAAATGTATCAAGAGTTTCGATACCATCAAACTTAGTTGGATTGCCTGTTATATAAGGATGTATTGCTAGTGGAGTATAACCCTTTTATTTTTGTTGTTATTTTTCTTTTTGTAATAGTACTTGGCGGGTCGTTAGGCGGCTTTCTGCAGGCCATGCGTTCAACCACTTCATACAAAATAAGAAAGCCAATAGGCTTTACAGGCAGCGAAGAGGAAGAGAAAAACCCGCAAAAGATTGAGTATATCGATCTTGGATGGTTTGGGTTTGTTTTAGCTGGAGTGGTAACGTCTTTCATGTGTATTGGCCTGTTGACTATGAGTGGTTCAGCAGACTTTTCACCGATAAGTAAACCTGCATTTAAAAATGGTAGTGGTACTAACTCTCAAAATTTAGCTTCGGAAATTTTGATACCCGTTGAGGTCTTCAGAACGTTAAGCGAAGGGAATGAGCAGGTAATTAACGACATAGTTAAAGTTGTAGTACAGCACAATCAGGCTGAAGAGAAAGCATCGATTAACGGCGCAGATAGTGCATTTTGGACGTGGATAAAAGTATTTTCTATCGCCATTTTAGGTGGGTTTGGCGGTGTCGGTTTTATCTCTAGTGCATACAACAGATACATCGGAGAAGATGAGTTTAATCAAGTTCAACAAAAAGTAGACGAAGACTTTGAAAACACGAAGAGAAATACGTTAGAAGTAAAGTTACAACGAGCGAGAAACCTAGTTAAAAATAACCAGTTTGATGATGCCGTCGAGGTGTGTGACGAAATATTACAGTCAATTCACCCTAACCATGCAAGAGCTATGGGGATCAAAGCAAGAGCCTTAAGTCGGCAGGGAAGGTTTATAGATGCGATAAGTTTGCTTGATGCAGCCCTAAGTACAGCGGATATGACAGATAGTATAAAAGCGCGTGTTTATTGGAATATCGCTTGTTATAAGGTAGCAACGGCTTATGAAAATGGGTTACCAGCAAATTTGCAAGAAAGTGACCCAACACTATCTGAAATAAAAACGAATTTGGAGTGTGCACTAAAGTTTGACGCGCACTTGAAGTTGAAATTGCCGGAAAAAGAAGAGCAACTAATGGTGCTCAACGGGCTAAAAAAGATGGGTATAGATTGGTTTGACAAGCTTTCTCAGCAGTAATAGTATTTACAGCATAAATGACAAATATCAGTCATTACTTTCTAGGAGCTCTTTTATGTTTAGAGATGAAGATTTTATCTAATCAATCTCAACGTTTATAAATAGAATAATGTTAGAAAGAAAAGGCATCATTATTATGTAATGGTGCCTTTTTAGTATGTAAAGACAACAATTTAAAGCTTTATTAGCTCCTATGTATTATTGTCATCCCGCGAGTGTTCTCGTTAGTCAGCACACTTATCTATTGGTATTTTGAAATCAACCCAAACCATTCTATGGTCAGAGGATGCTTGTCGACTTTCCACAAGTCGATATTCTTCATCAGTTGTTTTTGGCCAATACACACCGCTTTGCGTAACATTAAGGTTAGCTGACGGTAACACGTAATCCGCGCGCATGCCCCAGTATGCTGTATGAGTGGTTGCATAATTGCTTTCTGGACGGTTTTCTTTTCCGCCTTCACTGGTAGGCGCTGGGTAGTTGGCAATGAGTGGATGTGTGAGCAGTTGATCCATAGCGCCGGGGTAGGCATCGCCTTCAACTGAACTGGCATTCAAATCCCCCAAAATCACAAAGTGGCTATCAGCAGCAAGGCCGCCTGTGTTGCCAAGGTCGTCGTAGTGGTAGGTTGCTGTTTGCGGCGAAATGTAGTCCGCCCAAAAGCGTATTTCATCAAAGTTTCTGCGACCATTTCTGTCCTCTGGTCCATCAAATACAGGTGGCGTTGGGTGGCTCGCGAGTACGTGGAGGGTCTCTCCACACACATTAATAGGCACGTCCCAATGAGATTTTGAAGACAGTCGCATTATGCCAACGGCATCTTCATCATACCAACTATCTCCCTGTTCGTTGATAGGCATGATGTGGCTGGGCATATCTTTCCAAAGAAAGTTTTGAAACGTT
>JALUXV010000544.1 GCA_027013165.1 Alteromonadaceae bacterium | reverse complement strand
ACGTTCTTACTTGGTCGGTATTAATAGGATATTGAGAGAGTAATACCATGGCGTATTGACCCGGGTATTTACCAAAGCCGAATAAGCTCAGATTACTATCAGAGAGCTGAGTTTTTACTCCTGTGTTTACTGGCGCTAAGTACACATAGGGGTAATCGATGGGTGACAAACCACTTTGTGGCTGGTTGAGATAGTTCGTTCTAAAAAGGTTGATGCCCTTTGACGGGTCCTCAATATAATCAAACTCATTGAGCAAAATGATATGTGGTCGGGTACGTTGAATAATTTCAGCGATATTTTGAATTTGAGGGTGGGTTCCGCTCGTCAGTGCTAATGTTAAAGCCTCAGATGAAACTTCACTAGAATCGTCGATGACGTAGTTGTCAGCCTCCATACTGACGTTAAACGTGGCTACTCTTAGGCCTTGCTTTTCTGGTGATTCTTGGTCCATGGAAGAAGTTAATTCCGTAGTGCCGCAAGCGGTAAGAGTGAGCGCTACCGCGCCGGATAATGCAAATAGTAGGTGTCGCATAAGTACAAGGTGATTATGTGATAGCGTTACACCAATGTTATACCTACAGCACAGAATCACAAGTCATTTAGGGGCTGTTGATCTTTGTTGTAAATTGCACCAAGTGCGCGGTTAACGTCAGGGTAGTTAAATAGGTAACCCGATGCTAACAGTCGCTGGGGAATGACTTTTTGTCCTTCTAGTATCATATCAGCAGCTTCTCCCATGGCTAGCTTCATAGTAATACGAGGAACGGTAAATAAACACGGACGTTTTAACGCTTTAGCTAGGGCCGACGAAAATTCGGCATTTGTCACAGGTCGTGGTGCAGTGAAATTAAAGTTTCCATGAGCGTCATCGCTTGTTAGTAAATGCATCATGGCTCGCACCATATCGTCGATGTGGATCCACGAAAGGTACTGTGTTCCCGAACCAATTTTTCCTCCTAAACCAAGTTTAAAGGGGAGTGCCATTTTATCAAGAGCTCCACCGTGAGAGGCAAGTACCACGCCTGTACGAAGTATGCATAAGCGGGTTTTGGACGCATCAATGGTGTTGGCGATAGCCTCCCATTTCACGCATACGTCATGAGTAAACTCCTTGTGGGGGACAGTAGTCTCGACCACGTCCACATCCCCTTGGCGACCATAGTAACCAATGGCAGACCCTGACAAAAACACAGATGGAGGATTTGTCGATTGGTTAATCTTGTTGACCAATGTCGACGTAGTATTCCAGCGACTCTCGCAGATAATACGCTTTTGATTGTTTGTCCATCGTTTATCTGCGATGGGTTCTCCAGCGAGATTGATCACCGCATCGAACTCGCCAATGTCTTCGATTTTATCCACATCATCTACAATTCTTACTGATAAAGGTAACTGTTTTCGTGCAATTTCTGGGGAACGGCTTAGTACGGTGAAGTGGTGTTCACTTTTAAACGTATCAATGAAGTGTTTCCCAATAAGGCCAGTGCCACCAGTAAGAAATATTTTCATAGGATGTTCCTATATTAGGCTGGTTTGTTGCACGACAGCATCAATGAAACCGAATCTGAAAAGCGCAGCGCATGTGGTTTGTCGACTTCAACTTCAGCATAGCGAACAGTGGGGTGCTCAGCGGCAATGGCAAGAATATCAGCGGTGAGCTTTTCCAATAATGAAAAACGGTTATCTTCAACTAACCGGATAATCGCCTTGGTGATAGTTTTGTAATTCAATGCATCGCTCATATTGTCTGAGTTAGTCGCTTTCTCTGCGTCGTAATCTATTTTCACGTTAACCACAACGTCTTGCTTATTGAGTACTTCATCTTCGTTAATACCTATGTAGGTTCTAAGGCGAAGATTTTTAATTCTTATGGTGGCTAAATTAAATGTCATGTAATTCTCGTGTTTGTAGTTGCGTAAAACTCAAGGTAGAGTGTGTTCATTGTTTAGGAATGTAGCACAAATTGATGATGGAACTCCGATCCCCCACCGCTAAAGTCATGATTGTATTGGCATGTCTGGTTGTTGTTTTGGCTGGTATAAAAGCAGCCAGTACAATTATGGTCCCTTTTTTCTTGTCGATATTTATCGCCATTGCGTGTAGTCCGGTGATTAATTATACCTCTAAGTTCGGGGTGCCACGTTGGTTGTCTATCACCTTTGTTATACTGATAATTGTGGTATTTGGTTTTCTTTTGGCTGGGTTAGTTGGTCAATCTATGACGGAGTTTCGCGAGAATCTTCCGACGTACCGCACCAAACTTGATAAAGAATTTGCTTGGGTTGTGAGTAAACTCAGTGAATACAATATTAATATCAACAGCGACTTAATTGCTGCGCACCTCGATCCTGCGACGGCAATGTCGGTGGCAACCAACTTTATTAGCGGCATGGGTGGTGTGTTATCTAACCTATTTCTGATTTTGCTCACGGTTATTTTTATGCTGTTCGAAGCCAACAGTATGCCTCATCGACTACATATAGCTCTTGCCGATCCTGACATGAAAATGAAGCACATTGACCGTTTCATTCGCTCAGTAAATAGCTATCTTGCGATAAAAACGGTTGTGAGCTTGGGCACTGGCACCATCATTGGTATTTGGTTATACGTAATGGGCGTTGATCATTTTATGTTGTGGGCTGTATTGGCGTTTATGCTCAACTATATTCCTAACATTGGCTCAATCATTGCCGCGGTTCCAGCCGTTATGATTGCGTTCGTTCAATTTGGTGTTGCCTCTGCTGGTATGGCTGCCCTTGGTTTTGTGCTCGTCAATACCGTCATGGGCAATATAGTTGAACCACGATTAATGGGGCGCGGTATGGGGCTTTCAACCCTAGTAGTGTTTTTGTCGTTGATCTTCTGGGGATGGTTATTAGGCACAGTTGGGATGTTGCTGTCTGTACCACTGACAATGGTAGTTAAGATTGCTCTAGAGTCTAGAGAGGAAAGCAAATGGTTAGCCGTTTTGTTGTCGAGTGACGAAAAGACAGCAAACTAAAGCGGAAACCTCACCACTATTCTTGCGCCACCAAGGGGAATATCCTCTTGGTCTGGGGCTTGGTCTATGTGTAACTGGCCGCCATAAATGGCTACCAAATCACTCACTACCGCCATGCCAATACCTTGTCCTTCTTCATAGGTATCTAAGCGTTCACCACGCTTGAGCAAGGTGCGTTTTTTGTTTTCAGGTATTCCCGGACCGTCATCATCGACATATATTTCTAACCAGTTATTCTGTTGCTTTACTGTGACCAAGACATTGAGTTTGGAAGCTTTGCACGCGTTGTCTAGCAAATTACCCATCAGTTCCATAAGGTCCGTTTCATCACCTTTAAACTGAGCGTCCGAATCGCCATCAATACCGAGCACGAGGTGTTTGTGTTGATAAACTTTATCCATGGCGTCAATTACACGGGTAATCAGTGGGAATACAGGAATGGGTTTTTGCCAACCTGCTTGGCCGGCAGACGCGCGCTTGAGCTGTCGTTGTATAATTTTGTCGATTTGAGTAAGAGCTTCAGTAGTTTGTGCGGGAAGCCCTTCGCTACCAAAAGCTACCGCTAAGGGAGTTTTCAGGCTATGGGCAAGGTCACCTAAACTATTTTTGTAGCGGCTCCGTTGTTGCGCTTCTGTGTGGATAAGCAAATTAATTGACGACTTTAAATGGTCAAATTCTTTAGGGTAGGCTGATTCAACTTCCTTCTGTTCTCCTCGTGCAGTCTGGCTGATCTCTGTGATCAGATTTCGCACCGGCGACAACACCAAACTTACACCAAAGACCAGTAAAACGACTAAAGCAGTAGAAAGCATGATAAGCCACTGCCACGTGGTGTTCAGAAAGATCCGGCGTTCTTCGTTAAACTCTTGCTTGTTGTTGTAGATGTAAAATTGCACCGGCTCAAAATCAGCGCTTGAAGCAAATTCGGCGGTAAAGGCATAGGCGAAGTAGTCGTTATCTGTGTCGAATGGAACACTCAGTGATTCTATAAAGATTTCGTTTCCAACGGCAGGCTTAATATCAGGTAGGGGAAGGTTAAAGTCGAGAGCAGAAGCCGATTGCCACACTACTGTATCGCGAAAAACAATTAACCCCAGATAGCCTGAGTCGGGCAGATTTAACTGCTCTTCATAGAGTATCTCAGGGATATAGGGCATGTCACCGTCAAGCTCGAAGGCTGTTAATAAGCCTAAATTCATGAGTCTAAGCTCACTCATTTTGGCTTGTGTCAGGCTGGTTGTGTAGGCACTTTCTAACGTAAATACGGTAGCCGGTGTAAATACTGCCAACGTTGCGATAGCAAGTAAAAGACTACGGGTGCGAAGCGATAACTGCTTCATAAATGCCTATTAATTCGATAACCCCTACCGCGAAGTGTTTCTATGGGTTTTAACGAACCTTCGGGGTCAAGTTTCTTACGCAAACGACCCACAAACACTTCAATTACATTACTGTCTAAGTCAAAGTCTTGGTCGTAGATATGCTCTGTAAGTTCTGTTTTAGAAATCACTTTTTGAGGGTTCAACATTAAGTACTCCATTACCTTGTATTCGTAGGCGGTAAGTACTAAAGGCGTGCCATTCACGGTAATTTCTTCGGCTACTGTGTCTAGTGTGATGGGGCCAAACTCAACCGTAGGGTTAGCTTGACCAGACGCGCGACGAATAAGCGCTTTTACGCGAGCAAGTAACTCTTCGTTGTGAAAGGGTTTGGTGAGGTAATCATCGGCACCAGCGTCTAGCCCTTCTACTTTTTCCTGCCAGCGATCTCTAGCGGTGAGTATCAAAATAGGGCATTTAATATCAGCTTTTCGGGCTTTGCGAATAACGTCAAAGCCGTCTAATTTGGGCAAGCCAATATCAATAATAGCGAGGTCATACGTGTATTCTTGAATGAGGAACAGTGCGTGTTCACCGTTATCAGCAAGGTCTACACTGTATCCGTGTTGTTGAAGTAGAGCATCTAGTTGAGTTAATAAACGACTATCGTCTTCAGCAATAAGTATGCGCATGGGTACACTAATTTCCTTTGTCTTGCGGTATTACTTGGCCTGTTTGAATATCAATATCAACAGACACTACCCGTCCTGATTTTTTGAGTACTTTTACTCGATAAAACTGACCAACCTTGTCAACCCGCAGCACTCTGCCGTTCGCCACTTTACGCGCTACATCGGCCGCTTCTGCTTTACTCGCAATTTGCTGAGCGTAAGCACTGGAAATAGGACTGAGTGCCATGAAAAGCATGATAAGCAGGGCACTAAGTATTCTGACCATATTACCTCTTGGCGTTCAGTGTGAATGGGATGACATTGTCGTTTCAGTATACCGATACGAGCTGAATCAATGCTGAACTTCGTATGTACACATCACACACTAGTGTACATGAATTAATTACGATGGGTACAGGCAGGGAATAGATTTGATTATGGAGTGGGGATGCTGTGAACTTTTTACGGCGTGCAGTAAAAAGTTCACAGCATCCCCACAAACCTAATCGCCTAGTGAGGCTTTTATGCTGCGCCTAAGGTAGTACTTTTTTGTACGGCTTAACAATCACGTTTTCATAAACGCCAGCTTCAATGTATGGGTCGCTATCGGCCCATGCTTTTGCATCTTCCAGCGAATCGAATTCAGCAACAACTAGCGAACCGGTAAAACCGGCCGGGCCTGGATCTGGGCTATCAATGGCTGGGAATGGGCCAGCCATGGCTAATCTGCCCTCGCTTTTAAGGGCGTTAAGTCGCTCAAGGTGCGCCGGTCGCGCTGAAAGGCGTTTTTCCAAGCTGTTTTCTACATCTGTGGCACAAATCATATACAACATAGTTAATCCTTTTGTGTGGCCGCTTTCATTGCGCCGACAAATTCACCCAGCGCGGCAAGCATAGAAGCTGGTTTTTCTAGGTTGTCGGCAATGATATTGACGGTAGCCGAGCCAGAGATTGCACCAGCAGCGCCCGCAGTAATTGCTTCTTTAACCTGAGCGGGTGTTGATATACCAAAGCCCAGAAGTGGCGGTGCACATTGATGAGAGTTTAATCGCTCAATAAGCTCTGACGCGGGAATGTTTGCGGCGGTTTCTGCACCTGTTACACCTGCGCGACCAAGTAGGTAGGTATAACCTTTAGAGTGCTCGCCGATTTGTTCCATGGTTTCTTCCGTAGCATTGGGAGGAGCAATGAGTATTTGCGCTATCCCGTGCTCTTCGGCTGCTGCATTAAATGGAGCTGCTTCTCGAATGGGGACATCAGCAATCAAAATGGAATCAACACCGGCATCTGCAGCTTTCTCATAAAAACCGGAAATCCCCCTTGCCATCACTAAGTTGCTATATAGCAAAAGGCCAATTGGCACTTCAGGAAAGTCATTGCGAACTCGCTTGAGTAACGCGAAGCATGCATCTACCGTAACCTTGTTGTTTAGGGCACGAATACTCGCCGCTTGAATGGTAGGGCCATCAGCAATGGGGTCAGAGTAAGGTATACCGAGCTCCAGTGCATCTGCACCACTTTCGATTAGCTGGCGAATAATAGCTTCTGACTGATCAATGTTAGGGTCTCCAATCATTACGAATGGAACAAAGGCTCCTTGATTTTTCGCGTTCAAACCCTCGAACATAGTTGCATATCTGTCCATTACAGTTGGTCTCCTAAAATATTGATAACGTGAGCTAAGTCTTTGTCTCCGCGACCGGATAGGTTAACCACGATAATAGTTTCCTCTTCAGCTTCGTCAGCCATATTTAAAGCGTGAGCAAGTGCGTGGGATGATTCAAGGGCTGGGATTATTCCTTCTTTTCGTGCTAATAACTGAAAGGCGTTAAGTGCTTCTTCGTCGGTAGCGGCCACATACTCAGCGCGCCCGATATCAGCAAGGTATGCATGTTGAGGGCCTACCGCAGGGTAGTCGAGACCGGCAGAAACAGAATAGCTTTCTTCAATTTGCCCTTCGTGATTTTGCATAATGTAGGTGTATGCACCGTGAAGAATACCTTTGGTGCCAGTTACTATGGTGGCACCGTGTTCATTCGTGTGCACACCTTTACCCGCAGGTTCTACACCCACAAGCTTGACTGATGGATCGTCAATGAAATCGGCAAACATACCAATAGCATTTGAACCGCCGCCTACACAGGCAACCACTGCATCGGGCAAACGACCTTCTTTTTCAAGAATTTGCGCTTTGGTTTCTTCACCAATCATACGGTGATATTCACGTACTATGGTTGGGAAGGGGTGAGGACCCGCCGCAGTACCTAGCAGGTAGTGTGCTTTGTCGTAGTTTGCAGACCAATCGCGCATAGCTTCATTTACAGCGTCTTTAAGGGTACCAGAGCCTGCATTTACTGGAATAACTTCTGCGCCCATGAGCTTCATTCTGAACACGTTTGGCGCTTGGCGCTCAACGTCTTTTGCACCCATGTATATTCTTGCTTTTAGTCCAAGTAATGCACATGCCAGGGCAGTTGCTACCCCGTGCTGGCCTGCGCCAGTTTCCGCGATAACTTCGGTTTTACCCATGCGCTTTGTCAGTAGCGCCTGACCAAGTACTTGGTTAGTTTTATGGGCACCGCCATGAAGAAGGTCTTCTCGCTTTAGGTATAACTTTACTTTGGGGTTACTCACTAAATTACGAGTAAGCGTTAGCGACGTAGGGCGCCCCGCATAGTCTTTAAGTAATGATAAAAACTCTTGGTTGAATGACGGATCGTCCTTGGCGTCTAAGAACGCTTTTTCTAGCTGGTCTAACGCGGGTATAAGGAGTTCGGGTACGTACATACCACCGAAATCACCAAATTTTGTTTCTAGTTGATTCATTTGTTTTCCTACATTTCTCAATCTAATAGCGTCGACAAGCAGCAAATAGCGCTGCGAGCTTCTCAGAAGACTTCTGTCCTGGAGCGTCTTCTACGCCTGAATTTACATCTACAATGCCGCAATTTAGCGCAAGAGCTTTATTTACCGATGTTGTCGAAATTCCGCCGGCAAGAACTAATTTACTGGGTGTTGATATGTCTTTGACAAGAGACCAATCAAACTTCTGGCCTGTGCCTCCCTTGGCTTCACCCACTTGGCAATCGAGTAAAACGCGATCAACGTTTTGCTCAGTGAGCAAATCTTCAAGGCCGCTGGGCAAAGTGTCAGACACACCCACGGCTTGCCAAATTTCGATATCTTGGTTGAGTGCCTCTCTGAGGTTTTGTCGGTACTCACTATCTTCGCTGCCATGAAGCTGCACGGCGGCAAGGTTTAAATCATGGGCAATAGTGACTAGTTCATCGACATTGTGATTCACAAAAACGCCGACGAAACTGCCGTCTAGACTATCTGTGATAGTTTTTGCAGCATTGGGTGTTACATAGCGAGGCGATTTTTCTGCAAAGATAAGACCACCGTATGATGCACCTCGATTAAAGGCTGCTTGTGCTTGTTCCGCCGAAGTTAATCCACACACTTTAATGGCACCGAACACCAGTGTTTTAACTGCGCGTACTAAGTCATCTTCCGCCATCAGCGCACTACCCACTAAGAACCCGTCGCTAATGGGCGACAGGCGTAACACATCTTCGTGGGTGTAAATACCAGACTCAGAAATCACAACATAGTCGTGTGAAGCTTTGGCTAACATGGGCACAAGTCGCTCAGTGGTTGCCAAGTCGGTAGAGAGATCGCGTAAGTTGCGATTATTGATTCCTATAATTTTCGCTTGAAGCGCGATAGCACGCTCCATCTCTTCTTCGTTACTGACTTCAGTGAGAATATCGAGTGAGAAACTGTCTGCGAGTGTTGCGAGTTGAGAATATTCCTCGTCACTTAGCACGCTCAACATCAGTAGAATTGCGTCAGCATTATAATGACGAGCAAGGTACACTTGATATTCGTCGACAAAAAAGTCTTTGTTCAGTACAGGCTGTTTAACGCGAGAAGTTACATAGCTCAAGTACTCATAAGAGCCTTGAAAATACTTTTCATCGGTAAGTACTGAAATACCCGCAGCATGGGGCGTATAGGCCGCTAAAATTTCATCAAGGTTGAACTCTGGGCGAATAAGGCCTTTTGAAGGCGATGCTTTTTTACATTCAAAAATAAAACCTGCATTAGGGCCGTTCAGTGCGTCGAACAAGCTTTTACTAGACGCCGTTAAATTGGCCTTAAAATTATCTAATGGGAATGCGGCTTTTCGTTGCTCAACTTCTAGTCGTTTGTCGGCAACGATTTTTTCAAGCACATTAGGCATCAGTGGATTCCTCCTGAGTTAACTTCGCCACTTTGCTTAACACTTCCATGGGGGCACCTTCTTTCATGGCCGCCATGGCTTTTTCTGTACCATCTTTAAAGTCTGAGGCATTACCTGTAACAACCATGAGCGCGGCCGCATTCATAGCAATGGCAGCACGGTGTGCCTCTTCCCCTTTACCTGACAAGGCTTCTTCAATAAGGGCTTTGTTTTCTTCCGGTTCCCCCCCTTCTATGGCGGTTAGCGGGTAGCTTGGTAAGCCAAAATCTTCAGCGGTAACTGTTCGTTTACGCACGTCACCGTGTTCTAGATCGAGAACGATAGATTCGCCATGGAGTGCTAGTTCGTCCAGACCATTACCGTGCACAATCATTGCTCGGTGTTGACCAAGTAACATAAGCGTTTGTGCGTAAGACTCTAATAAGTCGGGGGAGTATACGCCAAACACGCCATGGGTGGGACTCGCCGGATTAGCTAGCGGACCCAATATATTGAATAATGTTCTTGTCTTCATTGCAGCTCTGACGGGGGCTGCATGGCGCATGCCCGCGTGATAAACCGGTGCAAACAAAAACGTGAAATTTGTTTCATCTAAACACTTTCGCGACAATTCAGGCGTTATATCGAGTTTTAGCCCGAATTGGCGAAACAAATCCGCCGAGCCTGATTTACTCGACACGCTGCGATTTCCGTGTTTTGCGACTTTTACACCACACGAAGCAGCCACTACGCCAGCTGCACTAGAGATGTTGATGGTGTTATGACCGTCGCCACCTGTACCTACAATATCGGCAAATGCATACTCTGGACGTGGAAAGGGAAGGGCGTTGGCCACCATTGCACTAGCAGCACCGGCAATTTCACTGGGTGATTCCTGTTTGATTTTCAGTGCAGTGAGCAGCGAAGCAAGCATGACTTCCGATTGTTCGCCGTGCATAACACTGTTGAACAATGCGTAGGATTGAGCCTGAGATAATGACTCTTGAGCAAGCAGTTTTTCAAGTAAAGGGCTGGCATCAAACATGTTTCGCTCCTTGTTGTGTTAAATAATCAATACTTTGCTTGAGGAGTTTACTGCCTTGGGCGGTAAGAATAGACTCCGGGTGAAATTGAAACCCGAGAACGGCATGGTCTTGGTTGTAAACGGCCATAACCGTGCGCGTTTCATCGTCTTCTTCACAATATGCACAGGCCGTTAACTGTTCTGGCAACGACGAGGCTGCCAACGAGTGATAGCGTGCTACGTGCAAAGGTTGTGGTAAGTTGCTAAACATTGCCTCACCACTGTGTTGTACTGCCGAAGATTTGCCATGCATCACTGCGCGGGCACGTTCAACCACACCACCGTAGTGTTCAACGATAGCTTGATGACCAAGGCAAATACCCAATACAGGGAAACGGCCGATAATTTTTGACAGAAGCTCTGGCATACAACCCGCTTCGCTAGGCTTACCTGGCCCAGGTGAAAGTAACAAAAGCACAGGGCCTTTTGCTTCTTGTTCACACATTTTTTCAAACAATAATGATGCAGGTACGGTATTTCTGTATACCTTGATATCTAATTCTAAGGTGCGAAGCTCGTCTACTAGGTTGTAGGTAAAAGAATCTACATTATCGAGTAAAAACACAGTCACTTTCTGGTTCATAGCGTCTCCTCCTGAGCAATCGCAGCACTGACAGCGCTGATCACTGCTTGTGCCTTCGCACGAGTCTCGTCAGCCTCAGCTTGTGGGATTGAATCGTACACCACACCAGCACCCGCTTGAATGTATGCAGTGTCGTTCTTCACAAAGGCTGAGCGAATGACAATACAAGTATCCATGTCACCATTTCCGTTGAGATAGCCCACCGCACCGCCATAGCTACCGCGGCGTTGCTTTTCAACGTTGCGAATAAGGGTGGCAGCGCTCACTTTCGGCGCACCTACCAATGTGCCCATGTTCATGCAGGCTTGGTAGGCATGAAGTGCGTCTAAATCGTCTCGTAGCTGACCAACAACACGACTCACTAAATGCATAACGTGTGAATAACGGTCGACTTTCAATAAGTCTTTTACGTGCCTACTACCCGGTCGACTTACTTTAGCAATGTCGTTTCTTGCTAGGTCAACCAACATGATATGTTCGGCTTTTTCTTTGTTGTCTTCTCTAAGATTAAGCTCCAGGCGGCTATCTAAATCAAAATCAATGGAGCCGTCTTCTCGCTTCCCGCGAGGACGTGTACCTGCAATAGGGTATACCTCAACCTGATTTGAGCTGCTATCGTACTTTAGTGCTGACTCCGGCGACGCCCCAAAAATAGAGAAGCTTCGGTCTTGCATAAAAAACATATAGGGGCTTGGATTATCTTGTTTTAGGTGAGCGTAAGCCAACAGCGGTGATTTACACGGTAGAGAAAAAGTACGAGAAGGCACTACTTGAAAAATATCACCTGCAAGAATATTCGATTTCAGTGCAATAACATCATTACAGTAGGTTTCGTCGTCTTTGTTCACTGTTAAAGCTGAGCTAGATTTGCCCGCTTTGTTGAGCACCAGTTCAGGCATTGCTGGCGTTGTTTTCAATAGTTGTTGAATAGCTTCTAGGCGTTGGCTTAAAGCAAAATATTGCTGTGCTACATTTGGCCCACTGAAAACGCTGCCAATTAGGTGAGTTTCTTTGGTTTGATGATCAACCGTGAGTAAGGTCTCTGCGAGGTAAAAGACAAAATCTGGGCAATCGTTGTCGCCTTCACCTACGTCAGGCAGTGATTCAAAACCTGCTAGTAAATCGTAGGCAAATACGCCGCCTAAGAATAGTGCATGGGGATGCTGACGAATAGGTGCTACAGAATTGATGATAACTCGCAGCGCTTCCATTACGCTGGCGGCTTTTAAACGGCTGTCTTCGTCAAGGGAGAGATCAGCGGCTTCACACACTAACTCAACACCATCGTAAGTTTCTTCAACACTAATGCCCGTTGGACATTGGGTTTTAAACAGAGGCAATAGAGAAGCGCCATTTTCGGTAAGTGCTTTGATAGACACCTTATTGCCGTTGCACTCCATTCGAAGTGCCGCATCTACCAGTAATAAGCTTTGTAAATCATCTTTTGAATCTATCTCTGCCGATTCCAACAACAGTGAGTTGGGGCTGTCTTTGCACAAGTGTGCAAACGCCGCCAGTGGGTCGTCAATGTAGTTGCCCACTTGTTCTATGGTTTCGACTTTTCCGGGAACCGTTCCCAGTTCTGCTAAACTCATTTTTGCGCTTCTCCGTTTGCAAAAAAGATAAAAAAAAGGCCCGTTTAAAAACGGGCCTCTTGTGTTTTGTTTCATGCACTCACGTGCACACCGCCCGTTAATTCAGGAAGTGCCACCACCAAGCTGTTGATGCGATCACAATCGCAAGTTTACTTTGTTGCATGAAAAAATCTCTGTCTATATGGAATCTTCGATAGGCATCGAAGTGGTTAGTCCGTATACTTTATGCCTATAGAAGAAAACAAAATTGACTTTGTGTCAACTTAATAATTGCATAAGACATTGAAAATCGATCTACATAGCCATACGAATTTCTCCGATGGTCACCTTTCTCCCGAAGCATTAGTGCTTCGCGCACACACGATGCAAGTGGATGTATTAGCCATTACCGACCATGATACGGTCGCCGGATTAGAGGAAGCGCATCTCACCCAAAAAGCGCAAAAACGTCCTATGACCATCATCGATGGTGTGGAAATTTCAACCTTATGGCATGGCTTTGATATTCATATTGTTGGGTTGAACGTGGATAGGCACGATCCTCAATTTCTGTCTCGTTTAGCAACGCAAGCGGAGACTAGACAACAGCGAGCGCAAACTATTGCAGACAAGCTCGCTAAATGTGGATTCGAAGGTACGTTAGAGAGAGCACTTAAACTTGCTGGGCAAGGTCAAGTTACCCGAGCACACTTTGCCAGAGTCCTAGTGAATAACTACGGTGTAGCTTCGATGGAAGCGGTGTTTAAAAAGTACTTGGGCAAAGGAAAACGGGCTGCGGTAAAAGCACAATGGCCTGCGATTGAGGAAGCCATACAGTGGATACATGATGCTGGTGGACAGGCGGTTTTGGCACACCCCGCACACTATGACATGACCGCAAAGTGGTTGCGCAGGTTGGTAGCTCACTTTAGTTTTCACGGAGGAGACGCCATGGAAAGTGCGTTTCCCGGAATGAGTAAAGACAAGCAGAGCCTTATTAACGAACTCGTCAGTACACACAATTTGCTCGCCTCTGCGGGGTCGGATTTTCATTTTCCTTCGCGATGGACAGAACTTGGGCGTAAACTAGGTATTAACAGTGAGCTCACGCCAGTTTGGCACAATTGGGCGCTAATAGAGCAAAACGAAGTGCCATACTCAGCACAAGGCGAGGAAATGCAATGAGTCAGTTTTTCTACGTTCACCCCGATAATCCTCAGCAGCGCCTGTTAAATCAAGCCTGTGACATGATTCGTCAGGGCGCGGTTGTGGTCTATCCCACAGATTCGGGATACGCTATTGGCTGTCAAATGGAAGATAAAAAAGCCTTAGATCGACTTTGCCAAGTGCGCAAAATCGACAAGGACCACAATTTTACTTTGATGTGCCGAGATATGTCTGAGTTGTCTATTTACGCTAAAGTAGATAACACCGCATTTAGGCAAATTAAAAACAACACCCCTGGCGCATATACTTTTGTACTCAAAGCCACGCGGGAAGTCCCAAAGCGACTGCAAAATCCCAAGCGTAAGACCATCGGCCTTCGCGTGCCAGACAATAAAATTGCCCTAATGTTACTAGAAACTCTGGGTGAGCCTTTAATGTCGACTTCATTAATATTACCCGGCAGTGATGTGGCAGAGTCAGACCCAGATATCATTCGCGATAACCTTGAGAAGCAAGTGGATTTGATTATTCACGGTGGGTATTTGGGTGAACAACCCACCACTGTCATTGATTTGTCAGAGGGAGATGTCACTATTATTCGTCAGGGCGCTGGCGATGTTTCTCCCTTCGAGTAACAAGGGCGTATTGTGAACAGTCCCGCCAATCCGCCATCTACACCTATTCAGCAGCCTTTGCCGTTGGCATTTGTCAACGGTGAGGCGCTTATTGAAAAGCCCGAAGACCTGTTCATTCCGCCAGATGCACTGGAGGTGATTTTAGAAACCTTTGAGGGGCCGTTGGACTTGCTTCTGTACCTTATCCGTAAACAGAAATTTGATATTACTACCTTGCCCGTGGCCGATATCACCAAACAATATATGTCTTACGTTGAGGTAATGAAAACACTTAAACTGGAATTAGCAGCAGAATACCTCTTGATGGCAGCAATATTGGCAGAGATTAAATCACGATTATTGCTACCCAAACGGAGTGACGATAGTGAGGAGGAAGAAGATCCCCGCGCTGAATTGATTCGTCGCTTGAAAGAATACGAATTGGTGAAAGAGGCCGCGGAAAGTCTTGATTTGCAACCCCGCATGGAACGGGATCTGTTCAGAGCGAAAGCGGAAGTGAGTGAAGAGGTCACTCCTCTTCGCGTAGAGCCTGATGTGTCGATGCAAGAGCTAGTTTTGGCATTTAGCAGCGCTATGCAGCGTGCCGCGGCATTCGAGCATCACACGATTGAACGAGAAGCTTTGAGTACCAGAGAGCGTATGTCTATGATTTTAGAGCAGCTCACTACTCAAGCGTACACCCCCCTAGAGTCCTTGTTTACCGTGGAAGAGGGTAAAGCAGGTGTGGTGGTGTCGTTCCTCGCAATTTTAGAATTGGTAAAAGAACAACTTATTTTTTGCGTTCAGGCAGGCCCTTACGCGCGAATTCATGTAAAATTGGGCGACGATGAAGAAAATTAATAAGACGCAGCTCAAACAACTGGTGGAAGCCGCCATATTTGTTGCGGACAAACCTATTAGCCGCCAGCATTTAAGAGATACCGTTCTCAGCGAATTTGCAGTAGCAGATCGCACTTTATCTGCTGTAATTAATGAATTGAAAATGGACTATCAACCACGAGGCATACAATTGGTTGAAGTTGCCAGTGGTTTTCGTTTTCAATCGCTAGATGCATTGAGCCCATGGATTAGTCGATTGTGGCAGGAGACTGCCCCCCGTTATTCCAGAGCGATGTTAGAGACATTGGCGCTAATTGCTTATCGTCAGCCCATAACCCGTGGAGAGATAGAGCAGGTTCGCGGTGTAGCGGTAAGCAGTAATATTATTAAAACCTTGTCGGAACGCGAATGGATAAAAATTGTTGGTCATAAAGAAGTGCCTGGAAGGCCTGCACTTTATGCAACAACCAGTGCGTTTTTAGACTACTTTTCGTTACCGTCACTGGACGCCTTACCAAGTGCAGACGCGTTTGCCGAAATGGCTGCGCAGCAAGACAGTGATTCGCTAAAGGTAGTAAAAGAGGCACCGTCTGAAGAAGTAGACCGTGCGACCGTAAATAAGCAAAACGAGAGTGAACACGTTAATGACTGAAAAGTTGCAGAAAGTACTAGCTAATCATGGACTAGGCTCGCGACGAGAGATGGAACGATGGATTGATGAGGGAAGAGTATCGGTAAATGGTACCGTTGCTACATTGGGAGACAGAGTAGACGCCAGCGCGCAAATTCGCGTAGACGGCCATATAGTTTCTCGCCAAGTTGAAAAACCGGTATGTCGTGTACTTATGTACAACAAACCCGAAGGAGAATTGTGCAGTAGGCACGATCCTGAAGGAAGAGATACGGTGTTTGACCGTTTGCCTAATATTCGTGTTGGACGATGGATCACGGTAGGGCGCTTAGATATGAACACCAGTGGTTTGCTGTTGTTTACCAATGATGGCGAACTTGCCAATCGTCTAATGCACCCTAAGTGTGAAGTTATTCGAGAATATGCCGTACGGGTATTTGGTGAAGTCACACAACAAACACTTAATACCTTGCAAAAAGGGGTAACCCTTGATGACGGTGAAGCTAAATTTACCAGTATTCAGGGGCGCCCCGTAACGCCGGGTAATGAAGAAGACAGTATGAACCGTTGGTTCAATGTTACTTTAAAAGAAGGACGTAACCGTGAAGTACGTCGACTGTGGGAGTCTCAAGGTGCACAAGTGAGTCGACTTATTCGCGTTAAGTACGGCCCCATTGAGCTACAGAAGCGTTTACCTCAAGGTGCTTGGGTAGAGTTGGATTTAGCGTCAGTGAATGCGTTGCGAAACCACGTACAGCTAGCCGATGAAACGGAAACAATGATCGATGCCAGACAGAATAAGCTTGATCATACTCGATTAAGTCGGATGCGCCGTTCTGTGAAAAAGCACAAAGTGCGCAAAGAAAAGGGCATTCAAAAAGCAACACAAAAAACAGAGACGAATAAAAAGCGTCGGGGTGGTAGCCGCACTCGATAGCTGAGTTTTTTAGTAGCGCCGTGTTGTTAGGCAATATGGCGCTGTTCGAAGGCGAACTATTGGTAGCGAGATTTTGCTTGGTGGTAAAGTTTCCGAGCCAGCACCGAACTAAGCGCTTGTGTTAGAAATACCTGCCACGCATTCACATTTGTGTTTTGCGGAGAAATAGCGGTAAAAAACGGAATTTCTTCAAAACAGCTGAATCTACCAAGTTGTGCTTTATGTGGATGTTCAATAAGCGTGTTTGCAACCACCATTCTGTCTTCAACAAATAAATCTATGCGTCCTAATCGCGTCATTTCTATGAGTTGATTTAAAGCATCCGAACTTGCTATAGGGTAGATTGATTCTCCTTTCACAGGCGCTTCAATTATCCCATCAATAGGCTCGCCATAGCCGTAATTGTGAATGATACCAAGGGTCTTTCCTTGTAGAGCTTCGCGGTTGTCGTAATGAAAATCTAGCTCGGTACTTCCAAAAAAACACATTTGATAGCTTCCTGTGGCTACCGAGCTAAAAAGAAAATCAGGAGCCTCAGAGGGAACTGCGGTAAGCAAGCCATCATATGTTCCTTGTCTTGCAGAGAAAATGGCACGAGACCAAGGCAACACAAACACATCTAATGAAACATCATAACTAATCAGTAGTTCACGTAGGTACTCGACAATGAACCCCGGTTTTTTATCATTGCTACACACGTAAGGGCACCATTCAGTGGCGGCTAACTGTATGTTTTTAGAGGGCGCAACTGGGACTCGTTCGGATTGTCCGAAAGCGCTTGTTGGTAAGACAAGAAGTATTACAAAAAACCAACTGCGCATATGGTGCTCGCAAATGTGTGGGTAATACTTTTACTTTACGACAAATTGGTGAGCAGATAAATAATTACTCGGATTTAGATAACGCCAAACTCTATACTGTGATTGTGAAAACTGGGCTATGAAGTGCTCGACACCTCTATCGTTTTAATCACTTTTGCAGGGTTACCGCCAATAACAAGATTATCACCGAAGCTTTTGGTTACCACTGCACCAGATGCAACAACAACATTGTCACCCAGGGTTACCCCCGGATTTATCACTGCCATACCACCAATCCAGCAGTTATCTCCTATTGTAATGGGCTTAGCGTACTCAATACCGCTAGTTCTTTGTTCTGGGCAAATAGGGTGAGTGGCTGTATATATACCCACTTGTGGCGCTATCATGCAATCTTTGCCAATGGTGACTTTAGCTGCATCTAATATAACTACATTAAAATTGGCGTAAAAATTCTCTCCAACTTCTATATTGCGCCCATAGTCACATTTGAATGACGACTCGATGTATAAACGTTTACCGTTTTTTCCGAATAGGCTTTTGAGTATAGTAGAGCGAGTTTTGACGTCGGATTGGCTGGTGGCATTCAAGATGTCGAGAGACTCTCTGCATTGATTTCTCATTTGCGAGAGTGTTTTGTCTCTTGGATCGTAGGGTAATCCTGCCAACATTTTTTCGCGTTCGTTCATAGTGGAAAACGGTTGTGAGTGAAATTGCAGACGAGTGTATTCGTCTGCAATTTATAATCAAGGGTTTTATTGGTTTCCGAATTGCTCGATAATCAAAGCGTTGTGCTCTTGGTTTTCTAGCGTAAGATCTACAGGGCGTTCAAGCACGATATTCCCTAAAAGATTCACATCGGCACCGATATGAAGCGAAGGCTTGTCGTCACCGTCACTCAATTCCCAGCGGCTGTTTGGGCGTTTAAAAGTAATATCGCCAGTGATTGTTGATTCACCAGTAATATAGATATCACCGTTTACGGTTGTAATACTACCAACAGAGCTGCCGTCAATGGTCATATCACCATTAACAGATTCAACTACGTCATAAACTTGGCTATTCGAGCTAATGGCTATATCGCCGTTAACTGTGTCTATTTTCCTTGCGGTAAGGTTTTCTCCTGCGCTCACATTACCATTTACAATATCGATGGTGTCCACAATAACGTGTTGTTCTAGGTCAACGTCACCATTAACCACGCTGATATCTTCTGCCATCCCATATTCTGCTATTTCAACGTTGCCGTTAACTGTTGAAATATCTCCAGCTTGCTGGTGATGACTAACCTTGATATCGCCCAACACACTGCTTGCATCTCTACCTCCACTTGCTTGCGAGTTACCTACATGGATTACACAGCCTGAAAGAGACAAAGTTGATGCCACGGTGAAAGCTAGTAGAGAGTGTTTCAAGTTCATTAATTAGACCTTAATTTTTATGTTTAGTGTGATTAACTACCTGGTTACTTATGTGACGAATAACCAGAATAGGCAATACTAACCACAATATATGCCAAGTTATTACTTTTTTTAAAATCAATTGGTTATGATTATATGGTGAGAAGGGAAATTCTTGACTTTGGGAAAATTAACCAAAAACTGGTAGATATTGTCAACTCACGTAGAAAACAAGATTATCAGCGTCCACCTAACCTTTGAGCTTTTCTTCGGCGGCTGATTGCTCAATAAGTTCAACCTTATAATTGGGGTAAAGTGATGTAACCATTGATGTGGTTACACTAAAGGGAGGACCTTCCATAAGAGACTGATCGTAAGAAAAACTAATAACCAGCATAGGTGCCTTGTTAGTTACATCAGTGAGATGTGCTGCATAAGACCGTCGTAATTGGTCTGGAAGTGCCACCATCGCAGCTCTGTCGTACACAGATGAAATTTTACCTAATTGATCTTTGGATAGTTGGAAAAAGTCACCAACGAAAATAGTAATCTTGTCTGCTGAATAGCAAAGATGGTTGCCACATTTTGTGACCAATGGCGCTACATTTAGTTCTTTAAAGAGTTGCTTAATAGCCAACTCACTAAGCTCTGCTCCAATTACCTCGCAACCATTGGCTAAAAGCCAGTGTATATCTAAAGATTTTCCACAAAGAGGCACAAATATTCTGGGGTGAGGGGAGGACAGCAAATAACTGGCATACTTCACAAGTAAAGCATTTCCATTGGGCTCATGAAAGCCTATTTCATTCTTATCCCACTTGTTATGCCAAAAGTCATGGTCCATTAAATAGCGCCTATGCCAAGTTTATTTGTGAAAGCAGGATAAGAATTTGCGACTGCGTTTTAGCTGTCTAGCGGTACATCAAACTCTTCAGATAAGTCGAAGTCGCCTTCAATACTGATGATTTTGTTATCTTCAAAATTAATAATCATTTGTTTTTGAAAATCAGGACCACGTTTTGACATACCGCGTTTCATATCGTACACGTAGTACCATGTATCCTTATCAAAAGTGTCTTGAATTACAGGGTTTCCAAGTACGTAAATGACTTGTTCTTTGGACATGCCCACACGAAGCTTTTCTACATCTCTTTCGTCAAGAAAGTTTCCTTGAGGCACATCAATACGATAAATCCAGTTGGTGCAAGCGGTAGAGCAAAAGGTTAGGCCGAGGATCACTAATAAATGTTGCAACTTCATGGGTATATCGTTCCAGTAATACTTATCATTGTTTTAACGGTACATTGAATGTACCTAATATGTTTTATACACGCGTTCGCATGCTACCTTGACAAGTATGACCAATCAACTTCAATTTAGTTCGATAGTGCGCTTTTCAATAACTCTCTTGCATTAGCTACCGCAGAATCGGTGATTTTATCACCAGCCAACAAGCGTGCTAGCTCGTCAATTCTGTCTTGTTCAGTTAACGGTAGCATGTGAGTCTCAGTGGTTTCTCCATCGGTTATTTTAGTTACAAATAATTGATTATGAGCTTGTGCTGCAACTTGAGGTAAATGTGTTACACACATAACTTGAGAACGCCCTCCTAAGCGGCGAAGCAATCCACCAACAATTGACGCTGTAGGCCCACTGATACCTGTATCTACTTCGTCGAAAATCATCGTTGGTGTTGTGCCATTGACACTGGCAATAACTTGAATGGCTAAGCCAATGCGGGACAATTCACCACCGGAAACTACTTTTTCAAGTCTGTCTTCAGGTTGGCCAGGATTAGTTGCTACGGTAAAAGTCACCGTATCTAAGCCTGTTAGTGCAGGTTTTTTAGCCTTATCGTAACTAACATTAATCACCATTCGAGCGTGAGGCATGTTCATTAGCTTAATTTGGGTTTCGATTTCTTTGGCAAATTTTGCGGCTGCCGTTTTTCGTTTCGAAGATAACTTGCTAGACGCCACACAATAAGTTTGAAGTGCTTCGTCGACTTTTGTTTCTAAGTCTGTGAGTAATTCATCTTGTCTGTTCAATGCGTCAAATTCATCTCGCAATTCTTGGTGATAACGATAAAGTGCTTCGGGAATAACACTGTGTTTACGAGCCAATTCCATTGCTTTTGAATAGCGAGTTTCAACTTGCTGTAACCTAAGAGGGTCAATTTCCAAGGCTTCACAGTAGTCACGCAATTCACTTGCAGCTTCTTCTACATGAATAGCCGCATCATTAAGCATTGAAACGATTGGAGTTAAGTTAGCATCATGTGATTCAAGCTCACTTAGTCGTTCAATGCTATTTTGAATGACCGATAGCGCGTTACCTTCGTCACTTTCATAAAGGTTATAAAAACTTGTTTGTGCTTGTTCCAACAAGCTCTGACCATGACTTAGGCGTTTGTGTTCTATTTCAAGTGCTTCAAACTCATCTTGCTCAATCGCGAATTCATCTAATTCTTGCACTTGATAGGTAAGCAGTTGAATGCGATCTTCCCGTTGTTGAGCTTTTTCACGCAATTCATCTAGTTGATTTCTATATTCTCGCCACGAATGAAATGCCACTGACGTATTCTTTATGTCGGTATGCAGTTTACCGTAGTGGTCTAGTAAATGGCGTTGATGATCTTCTTTTAACAACTGTAAATGTGTATTTTGACCATGGATGGCAAGCAGGTTTTGCCCAAGTATTTTCAGCTGTTGCAACGAAACAGGGATACCATTGATAAAGGCTTTTGAACGCCCCTCTTTTGAGATTACTCGACGAATAAAACAGTTATCTTCTTCGTCGTCGTTAGCGAGTTCATGTTCTTCTATAAAAGCTAATGCACCTGTGTTTCCCTGTAGTGAGAAGTGGGCAATTATTTCCGCTTTAGCAGCCCCTCTTCTCACAGCATTAGCATCTGCCCTTTCCCCTAAACAAAGGCTTAGAGCATCGATAGCAATAGACTTTCCTGCACCAGTTTCACCAGTAATTGCAGTGAGGCCCTGTTCAAAGTTTACATCCAGCTGTTTTACCACAGCAAAATTACTAATAGAGAGATGCGCTAACATAGTCGATACATGATATTTATACAGTAAGTGTAAATATATACAGTATTTTGGTGATGTAAAGTACAATTTGTAGGTTTTTGTTTCGTCATTTTAATACTGACACTAACATCTAGTGGCTCTGATAAACGTAGATTTGTGATGTAAAGCTAACCCTTGGGCTTTTGACGAAAAAGGAGACGAGCATTTTGTTGCATCAAGTTGATTACCCTTGTATGCTTTTTCGTCAATAAAATAATAAGTCACGTTTTTACCCTTGCGGTAAATAATTGGTGCGTAAGGGATATATTGCCACTGAGGCATTGCACAAAGCCTCACAGTGTTTTGGGTTGCAATACGTCACCAGCAGCACATTGGAAAGATTAGTGGTGGGTGTTTATGTCTAAAGCTGCAAGTATACTGGTTCGGATTACCTTGCTTTCGCGTCTACAGTTATTCTTTCCGTTGTTTATTTTTTTTAGTACTCATATCGCACACGCTCAACAAGCCCCATTGATTGTACCAGAAACGGTATATTTGGTTGCCCATGAGTTTGAGTATGGTTCGTTGGCCGGCGACGGTGACGAACAACCTGTGGTTCGTGTGCAGTTAGATAGTTTCTACATTGGTAGATATGAGATTACCGTGGCGCAATACGCACAGTTCGCGCAAGACACAGGCCGAGCGCTTCCTGCTGACAATAGTATCGAAAATCCAGAGTATCCCATCGTTAACGTCACTTTTGAGGACGCAAAAACCTATGCCCGTTGGCTGTCTAGAAAAACAGGAGACAAGTGGCGGCTTCCCAATGAATATGAATGGGAAATGGCCGCAGGATTAGGTGTACATAAAGAATACGTCAATAACATACAAGCCTCTGAATTATGCAAGTTCGCCAACATTGCCGATGAGAGTGCTGCTGATGATATGCCCAATATTACGCCTTGCAGTGATGGAAGTCAGGGGATTACTGCCGTGGGCAGTTACGCGCCGAATAATGCTAGTCTTTATGATATGCACGGAAATGTGTGGGAGTGGACAAGTAACTGCTACCGAGACACAAACGGTGCGTATAAGCCTTTTTCTTGCGACGCATATACCGTAAGAGGGGGGAGTTTTATGACGCCAGCCGTTCACGTCAGAGTGACAAATAGAGAGCAGTTGGATAAAAATAATAGGTTAGCGCAAGTAGGATTTAGACTCGTAAAAGAGCGCTAGTAAAGGAGTTGTCATATGCGCCGCAAGTCAGGTGAATTAAATATTTTTAGCATGTCTGCGCTGGACTTGTTTGCATCAGCGTTGGGGGCTTTCATTCTGATTACCCTTATTTTAATGCCGTATTATAAGAAGGAGGTACCTTCAGAAACACCTACTACTTGCCCTGTTTGTCCTACCTTTACTTGTGGCGAAATGTGTCCAATGCCCACTATTCCTGAACCGACGGTATGTCCAGAGATAGTGCCAACACCAACACCCGTGTGTGAGCCCACTCCAACTACCGAATTAGTTGACAATTTAATGGTTTATAACATGCGCTGGAACGTTTCAGGTGATATCGATTTGCATGTCTATACACCCGATGGCCACTTTTCTTATGAAAACCCAACTTTGCCAGGTGCGCCGGGTGAAATGACCTTGGATAACATTGATGGTGGTGAAAATTCGTTAGAAATTTGGATGAGTTATAGCCCTACGCCAGGAGACTATAAAATATGTCACAAGAACTTGGCTAGCCAAACTATCACGGTTGTCGGTGTGCTCAATAAACCGAGTGGTCCGGTGGCTGTTGCACCTCAATCAGTTAGGCCAGATGCTATGGAGTGTCCACTTCGCTTTAGAATTGATAGCGACTATACCTTCACACAATTGAACTAGGGCGGAAAAATGTTTACCCAAAAATTTTCATTTTACTCGTTAGCCCTATTTACCATTGTAGTGTTGGTCTGCCTTTCAGCACCCCGTGCGGTTGCCGCACA
>JALUXV010000543.1 GCA_027013165.1 Alteromonadaceae bacterium | reverse complement strand
TACTTTGGTGTGGGCGCTGATAGGAGTTGCCTCACCGTTCCTGTCTGAAATAGCAAAGACATGGTTACTATATATTGGTACCGGCGGCATTTTTTATCTGGGTGCGAGCTTCTCGTACTTAACCGGTGAGAAATTCTTTTCTAAAGAACGAGTCAATACCGAGTTCGATAAATTATTTTATGTAGGCATGATAATGAGTCTGTTGGTATTTGGGATCGCATTACCCATAGCTACGAATGACCATACGAGCTTACCACTAAGTGTGGGGATACTCGCGGGATTAATGTGGATGCCGCTCTCGTGGGCGATTCAACATTGGGTAGGTTACTTTCATACCATAGCCAGAACACTACTCATTGTACTTGTCTGGTGCTTATTCCCCAACAACCGCTTTGAAGCAGTAAGTGCTGTTATTGTTATCGTATACGTCATATCACTTATCGCTCTGGAACAAAGATACCGTAACCTACAACACGCAAAGGAAGTTTCACTATGACCTATCTTTTACTCGCGCTAGCAGTCGTCACTGAGGTTACTGCAACACTCTTACTGAAAGCCTCTGATGGCTGGGAAAAGTGGCATTACGGCTCAGCATCAATATTTTTCTACGCGATATCTGGGATGATTTTCGCCGTAGTGCTAAAACACATGGGCGTTGGTGTGGCCTATGCTATATGGTCTGGGATGGGGATTGCTTTGGTGTCAGCCGCTTCAGTAATTCTATGGAAGCAAACCTTTGATATTTATGCGATAGTGGGAATATTAATGATTGTTTCTGGAACCTTACTTATTACCAGTAAATCAACGGTTGTCTTTCAATAGGGTGAATTATGGCAGCTTCAATATCGCTCCCACTACTCACGTCAGGTAGAAAAAAACAATGGTCATACAGCTCGCTGTTTTTCTCACTGTTTTACTTTGTTCCTTTACTTTTTGGTGCACTGCCTGATTTTAAAACGAGTGCTATTATCGCCGGCCTTTATCTGGGATTTGTTTCACTCTATTTAACTACCATTCACTTACCTCACCATCGATTGCTATATGGATTGGGCGCCATGCTCACCCTCGCTTATGTGGCCAGCGTGTTCAGCCCCGGAGGCGCGGTTATTTTTGGCTTTATCGCCTTCATCGTAGGCTACTACTATCGAACCTTGATAAGCACCCTATTTATAGTCTTCATCGTAGCATCCCTCGTTGTACTCCAATCGAGTATATTTGCCGGACAGACGTATTTTTTCATCGCATCTGCGGTCAATGTTATTGTGCTCTTTGGTTTTGGTGTGATGGAGAGAAAAGAAACTATCCATCAAATCTTGGAAGCCAACCAAGCGGCATCACTTTCCACACTTACGGCTATTGCAGAGCGAGAACGCATAGGTAGGGATTTACATGATGTTGCCGGGCATGCTCTGAGTAGTATTTCCCTCAAGGCACAAGTTGCCGAAAAGCTATTAGAAAAAGGGCAGATTGATAACGCGAAAAAAGAGGTTGCTGAACTATCTCGATTGTCTCAGTCTTTGCTCAGCGAAATACGTCAAACCGTAAGCGGCATTAAGCATCTCACTAGCCACGAAGAACTCACTAGGTTAGTGAATAAGCTTACGGAAAATAGCATTGTGGTTAATGCTGACCTAAACAAATCTGCTTTGGGGATGTTGTCGCCACTACAGGAAACACAGTTAGCACTAATAGCAAGAGAAGCCATCACTAATATTCTACGCCACAGTGACGCTAATGAAGTTTCACTGAGGGTATATACCCAAACCGACTGCGTTCACATGAAAATTAGCGACAACGGGCAAAATCAAATCAAAAAAGAAGGGAACGGTATCAAAGGTATGAGAGAGCGAGCCCAAGAAATCCAAGGAACCCTACTGATTTCTAAGAGTGACAAAACCGAAGTCCATCTAACCATACCGGTGGTAACATCATGATCTCAGTCATTATTGTTGAAGACCAAAGCTTGGTAAGAGATGCGATAGCGACTTTATTATCGCTAGAAGATGATATCAGTGTGTTAGCCACCTTCGAAAATGGTGCCGTAGCCCTTGAATGGTTATCAGACAATCAAGCACCTAACATTGTTTTGACCGATATTGAAATGCCCGAAATGAGTGGACTGGAACTTTGTGAGGCTATTCAAGCCCAAGGAATTTCCACTAAGACCATCATCATGACGACCTTTTCTAAACCTGGCTACATCAAACGAGCCCTTTCACTTGGCGCACTTGGCTTCATTCTTAAAGAGTCTGACAGCCATTATCTTATTCAATCGTTGAAGTCTGTGATGGAGAACAAGAGAGTCATTGCACCTGAACTAGCGATTATGGCACTGGATGACAATAATCCACTCAGTGAAAAAGAGTCGAAAGCGCTGAGTCTGGCGGCCGATGGATTGAAAACCCAAGACATCGCTAGCGCACTATTTTTATCCGAAGGGACAGTAAGAAACTACCTTTCTGAAGCGATATCAAAACTGGATGCAACAAACCGCGTTGATGCCGCGCGTATTGCGCGGCAAAAAGGCTGGATTTAACCTTCAGAATCTTCATCGACTGTAGTAGTAGAACTCTCATCTTCCGAGGCGTCTGTGGTAATAGCCTCGGGGTGCCATTCATTGATACTCATGATGGTACAATAGCCCATAGACGTATTGCTATCGGTATACACTCTATCACCACGAGTAATGCAATTACTACCTACACGCTTTACAAAAGCAACGCTAAACATTGCCCAATCGGGATCACAAACGCCCACTAGCTTGAGCTTATAGCTATCTCGAATACCTCGGGTAAGAATAATCGCATTGCGATCATTATCTACTGGCGCCCAACCGTCGCTATTCGTGGTAAAGCATATTCGGTCGACTGACGCCCCTATTCTCGGATCGTTTTCCAACGGGATCTCAACGGTTTCTTCGTCAGTCGAAGCACAACCAACCAACCCGATAGCGAAAACAACCATCAATATTATTTGTCGATTATTCATTTCAAAACTCTTAATCAATTCAATGACTGATCTAACATACTTGGATATGGCAACAAAACCAATACAAGTAACTGTTAGGCATCACATTAGGATCGAGACTTTGGTCTTAACCACCCCACTTTGTCGACAATTTATAGTATTTTAGTTTGACCACTCACAAATATACCACTATATTGTCGACACATTATTTGAATTTCAGAATGACTCATGGCCGCAAACTTTGGTGTAGAAACACCAATTACCAACGCAGATAAGACCTTTGTCCAGCTCAGAGACGACATTGTTGAAGGTGTTATTTCGTCGGGAAGCAAACTCAGCGAAACCGAGTTGTCGACAAAATACCAAGTCAGTCGAGCAGTTATTCGCGAAGCCATCAATAGGCTTGCCACCTGCCATTTAGTAGAACGAAAGGCCAATGTAGGTGCCCGTGTTGTAAGCCTTTCAGCAGAAGGGCTAGTGCAACTTTATCAAGTGCGGGAAGCACTTGAGGGTATGGCGGCACGCCTCGCTGCCAAGCATATGTCAGATGAAGAAATTTCATCGCTTAAAGCACTATTAGACTCCCACTTCGACACCGTAAAGGGTGGCGAAAACTACTACCAAGAAGCGGGTGATGTGGATTTTCATTACCGCATTGTTCAAGGAAGCAAAAACGCACACTTGATTAGCGTGTTAATTGATGGGCTATACCATTTGGTCCGTATGTACCGCGTTCAATTTGGCATGGCAGGACCTCGGGTAAGTACCGCATTTGATGAACATAAACACGTGGTTTATGCCATTGCCAATAGAGATGAAGAACTGGCAGAAATGCTGATGCGCCGCCATATTCTTTATTCAAAAAACAATATCGAGAAGAAGCTGAAAAACGATTTATAAGCAAAGGTAAAAACCATCTTTGCTTTACACCCTATAACCAAGAGTGACTAATTATGAGTGCAGGAAAAAAATTCAGACAAGCGCTAGCGGACAACAAACCGCTACAGATTGTTGGAACTATTAATGCGTATACCGCAATGATGGCGAAATCTATCGGTCATCAGGCTATTTATCTTTCTGGTGGCGGTGTTGCCAATGCCTCATACGGTCTGCCTGATTTAGGCATGACCTCACTCAACGACGTTATCGCCGACGTTCAGCGCATTACATCAGCATGTGACCTTCCGTTAATGGTCGATATCGACACCGGATGGGGCGGCGCGTTTAACATTGCCAAGACCATACACGATATGGAAAAAGCAGGTGCCGCAGCAGTGCACATGGAAGATCAAGTTGCCCAAAAACGCTGTGGTCACAGACCTAACAAAGAAATTGTCAGCACCGAAGAAATGGTCGACCGCATTAAAGCCGCGGTAGATGCACGCACTGACCCAGACTTTTTCATCATGGCCCGCACCGATGCATTTGCACAAGAAGGGCTAGACAAAGCGATTGAACGAGCGAAAGCCTATGTTGCTGCCGGCGCTGATGGAATTTTTGCTGAAGCAGTACAAACCGAAGAACACTACCGTGCATTCTCAGAAGCACTTGACGTGCCCATTCTTGCCAACATTACCGAATTTGGAAAAACCGAGCTTTGGAATAAAGAACAGCTGGGTGAATGGGGTGCAGATATGGTGCTTTACCCACTAAGTGCGTTCCGTGCCATGAATAAAGCGGCAGAAACCGTATACCAGTCTATTCTGGATAACGGCGATCAAAAAGCGGTAGTCGATATGATGCAAACCCGTATGGAGCTATACGATTATCTTGGCTACCACGATTACGAGCAAAAGCTGGATGCACTTTTTGCTCAGGGTAAGGGCTGATAACCCATTAGCTATTGAAGGTAGGTGCCCGCAGTTCTCAAAGACGCGGTGAATACATCCTTGTACGCTTGGCGCTGGCATCCTTGCCAGCGACACTTTGCGAACTGCAAGCTCCCACCTTCTTGATGCTTCCAAACTAAACCGAAAGAAGATAGATGGAGGTGGTAGTGATCGAACGTAAAATCGCCGTGAATATGTCCATGTAGGATTGGCGCTGGCATCCATGCCAACGATATTTTGCGTTTCGCTCACTGTCACCTCTTAACAATCAAAAATCGATTAACGACAGAAGAGTACTTTTTAAAAGTACCAATAACTGGGCGACATCAGCTATGTAACTGCTGCCACAACTATACGAATTCAAGGAGAGCAGTTGCATAGCACCGCCCTTCCGAGGCATGGATGCCGAGGCAGAGCCCCCATGGAGGGGTTCATGGCGTGGCGGGGCTGTGTAACTGCTGCCACAGCATACGAATTAAAGGGGAGCAGTTACATAGCACCGTCCTTCCGAGGCAAGGATGCCGAGGCAGAGCCCCCATGGAGGGGTTTATGGCGTGGCGGGGCTGTGTAACTGTAGCCACAGCTGTACGAATGCAGCGGGAGCAGTTACATAGCACCGCCCTTCCGAGGCATGGATGCCGAGGCAGAGCCCCCATGGAGGGGTTCATGGCGTGGCGGGGCTGTGTAACTGCTGTCACAGCGATACGAATTAAAGGGGAGCAGTTACATAGCACCGTCCTTCCGAGGCAAGGATGCCGAGGCAGAGCGCCCATGGAGGGGTTTATGGCGTGGCGGGGCTGTGTAACTGCTCCCCAAAAAAATTAGAAAACCTTTGTACCTAACAAATTTACAGGACCGGAGACAACAAGATGGCTAAACAACTCAGTGGCGCAGGATTACGTGGTCAAGTTGCAGGTAAAACTGCATTATCAACCGTAGGTGTTTCAGGGTCTGGCCTGACGTACCGTGGATACGACGTAAAAGACTTGGCAGAAAACTGTCAATTTGAAGAAGTGGCTTATCTTATTTTGAAAGGCAAGCTACCTACTCAAACTGAGCTTGACGAATACAAAGCGTTACTCAAAGGCATGCGCGGTTTACCCGATGCGCTTAAAGACGTGCTAGAGCGTATTCCAAAAGACGCCCACCCTATGGATGTACTTCGCACCGGTTGTTCCATGCTTGGTAATCTGGAAATGGAAACTGACTTTGCTCAACAAGGAGATGTTACTGACCGCATGCTTGCTTGTTTCCCTAGTATCATTTGTTACTGGTATCGTTACAGCCACGACGGTATTCGTGTGAACGTAGAAACAGATGACGACTCT
>JALUXV010000542.1 GCA_027013165.1 Alteromonadaceae bacterium | reverse complement strand
TTGCAACATGCCTATAATGAATAAATCGTTCTTTCCGAAAAGTATTGCCGTAGACTTAATACCAACCTTTATATCGTCGTCTCTGTCTACCATGGCATACATGGTATCGTAAGCGACTGTCCAACATAAGTTTGCTACAAACAACCACCACCCCCAAACAGGAACCGTCTCGTTCACAGCCATAAATGCCATAGGAATAGACCAGCCGAACGCTGCACCTAATACCACTTGAGGCAGGTGTGTATAACGCTTCATAAAGGGGTAACACCCCGCGAGTAGAACCGCGACGACAGATAACAGAATAGTTTGCCAGTTCAAGAACAGTACAAGAATAAAAGCCACCGCAATAAGACCTGCAAATAGATGTAAGGCCTCTTTAGGTGTTACTTCACCACTCACAATAGGCCGCTCTGATGTGCGCTTTACTGCTCCATCGACTTTGCGGTCAGCATAATCATTAATAACGCATCCAGCGGAACGCATCACAACAACACCCGCCACAAATATAATAGTAGTACCTAACGCAGGAATGCCCTCAGACGCCACAATCAACGCCCACAGTGTTGGCCAGAGCAATAAATAAATACCTACAGGCTTGTCGAGTCGCATAAGACGCCAATAGGCATCCAGTTTTTGCTTATTCATTCTCATTATTCTGGTGATACCTAGTTTCATAAGCCGGGGCGTTTGGTAAAAAGACCTCAGCCACTATCATTCGATAATCATTAAAGGTAAATACAGAGCGTCGGCCCCACAATTGTTGGTTGTTAGCGTAGCCAAATGTGTTTGCCGATATCTGACACAATTCAAACGCTGAACGTTTAAAGCGTTCGTCATTAAATAAACGCTTTCCTAAAGGCTGGGTACCCAAGTTAGCCAGCTCTTCTTCAACTAAGCCATTGGGAATAACAGAACGGGCAAATACCCAAGGAGCCTGATTACCACACAAGACAATTTCTCTTACCTGATGATCGGTAATGTTTTCGTTACTGGAAAAACCTAAGCAACTCGCCTCATTGTTGTGGATCTCACATTCACCCTGCCCTAACAACTCGAGTGAAAATTGGTGACACAGTGATTGCACTCGCTCTGTTAATGACCCTGTATCGAGTAGCCAATTTTTCAAATAAGGGTCGGGTAAACTGCGTTCATTGGCAGAAAACCAAGTTACGTCGAGCCCTACTGGAAAATTTACCGCTAACGTCACATTTAAATCCAAATTACTCCCCGTTAATTGGCCTATCATAACATTAGATCACCTATAAGCGGCAAACTCACGGGAGTTAGGGTTTAATTTCGTTTTGTTGGATTAATTTGCTGATAACTATGAAATTCTTGTGTCTATACTGATTTTGTGTAGTGCGTTTCATTGTTGATTTGCTACACTAGCAATTCACAGTATGGATAAACAGGTTCTAGAGTTGACCAAGATAAGGCCCTTTCTATCATTGTTGTTCGCAGCGTTCTTGAGTTTAGGAGCGTCGTATAATGTCAGCGCACAAAGCAACACCGACTTTGCTTACCTTGCCCTTGAACCAGATATTGTCACAAATTACATTGGCGACAGCAGCCGAAAGCTAGGTTATGTACGAGTGACGGTAGAGTTGATGATAAACAGCGTAGACAACTTAGAAGTTGCAGAGCATCACATGCCATTACTTCGCTCAACTGCCATTGAAATTTTTGGTAGCCAGCCTGAGGAAAAGGTAAAATCTTTAACCGGCAGAGAAGATATACGCCGCGCGATATTAAAAGCGCTTCAGTTGCATATGAAGCAAGAAACTGGCGGCGAAGTCATCAGAGAAGTTATTTTTACTAAGTATCTCTATCAAAGCTAGAGCGTGTTGACCTTTGCTGTACGTTCTGAAAACTTTGCAACCAAGAAGGCCATGACACATCCACATATTAAACCAGAAGTGTGAGCAGCATTTGCCATACTCACCCACAAAATATCTGCGTAACCTAGCACCAGCCATACGAGCATAAAGCCCACAATTGGCCTTTGTAGGGAAAGCCCCCACGCAGGCTTTAACCACCCACACCACCAAACAAATCCCATCACGGCATATACCACACCAGATAAACCGCCAAACACATAAATGTTGTTGAATTGAGGGGCAGGTTCGCTAAAGAAGCTCTGGGTCACGTTAGAAACAACCGCGGATACCAAGAACAACAAGATCAACATAGACACACCCATAATGCGTTCTATACGTGCTCCCAGCACACCCCACCACAGCAAGTTAAACACAATATGCAAAACGCTAAAGTGAATGAATGCTGGGCCGAGCAAGCGCCACCACTGATGATTATCGGTTAAAGTACTCAATGGCTGCATGAGTATGCTTTGGGCTATGACGCTTAAAAAGCCAAGAGCAGAAAAGCCATACAAAAACACGCAAATAAGTAATATTAATGCAGTAAAGGGGGCAGCTTTGGCTTGATTTAGTATATCTAGGTTTGGAAAGAGGCGACCCATGCTTTGAGTGGGCGACGCTTTACCCTGCTCCCAGGCTGCTTGTTGATACTTTGGATCATGGGGGTTTTGCACAAACGCTTCAGCAATACCCGTGGCAATTTCAATATCCGCTTCATCAGCCAACACCACGACATACTCAAGATTGTTTGTTGTGGTAGTTTTTCTCGATGTCAACGAGGCGCTAACCCCCTGAGCATTTAAGTAACTAACCAATAAATGCGCAGGTGTTTGCTGATTAAACGCAACGAGTGGCGTACTCACTAGGTGTTAGACACTACGGGTTGTGACAAACGCCAAGCCTCAAAACCACCATCCATGCTATATACATTCTTAAAGCCCTGCTGAACGATGACCTGCGCAGCTTGTTGACTGCTAACGCCGTGATAGCAAACCACAACTACCTGAGCGTCTTTTGGCGTTGCATCAATAAACGTCGCGAAGTTGTCGTTGTTGAGTGGTGCAGCCTTAGGCATGTGTGCAAGAGCAAAAGACTGTGGGTCGCGAATATCTACGATAACCACATCGTCTGGGAGCGCCGCTACATCAGCAACACTAATATGAGAAAATGAATCCATGTTTACTGCCAGTCTAAGATGACTTTACCTGATTGACCTGACCCCATAGTATCAAACCCCTTCTGGAAATCATCAACAGAATACGAGTGCGTGATAATTGGCGTTAAATCTAAGCCACTTTGCAGCAAGCTTGCCATCTTATACCAAGTTTCGAACATTTCACGACCGTAAATACCTTTGATGGTTAGGCCTTTGAAAATCACCTGATTCCAGTCAATGGCCACATCTTGTGGTGGAATACCTAACATAGCGACTTTGCCGCCGTTGTTCATCTTGGCCAACATATCTCTAACAGCCACAGGTACCCCCGACATTTCAAGACCAACGTCAAAGCCCTCGCTCATGCCAAGTTCGTTCATCACGTCTTGCAGTGATTCTTTGCTTACATCAACTGCTCGAGTGGCCCCCATTTTCTCCGCTAATGCTAAGCGGTACGGGTTAATGTCGGTAATAACCACATGACGCGCGCCTACATGGCGAGCCACAGCAGCAGCCATAATACCTATAGGCCCTGCACCGGTAATCAATACATCTTCGCCAACCAAATCAAAACTCAATGCAGTGTGAACAGCGTTGCCGAAAGGGTCGAAAATTGACGCTAAATCATCACTGATGTTGTCGGGAATTTTAAACGCATTAAACGCTGGAATTACCAAATACTCGGCAAATGCACCGGGGCGATTTACTCCTACGCCTTCAGTATTTCGGCACAGGTGACGACGGCCAGCGCGGCAGTTACGACAATGCCCACAGGTAATATGGCCCTCACCCGAAACTCTGTCTCCGATGGCAAATCCACGAACCTCTTGCCCCATACCAACAACTTCACCCACGTACTCATGTCCTACCACCATTGGCACAGGAATAGTTTGTTGTGACCACTCATCCCAATTATAAATGTGCATGTCGGTGCCGCAAATTGCTGTTTTACGGATCTTAATCAATAGGTCGTTATGCCCAACCTCTGGCTCTGGGGTATCTTGCAGCCAAATACCTTTCTCTGCCTTCGCCTTCACTAAAGACTTCATGCGATCACTCCCATATCACGACCTACCTCAATAAATGCGTCTACCGCTTTATCAACGTGAGCTAAGGTGTGGCCAGCTGACATTTGGGTTCTAATACGCGCCTGCCCTTTGGGTACAACGGGGTAAGAGAAACCAATCACATAGATGCCTTTTTCAAGCAGTTTGTCAGCCATTTCACTGGCAAGTTTTGCGTCACCCAACATCACAGGAATGATCGCATGATCTTTACCTGCCAAGGTAAAGCCTGCGGCTTCCATGCGAGTGCGGAAATGATTGGCGTTCTGCCACAACTGCTTGCGCAGAGCATCACCGCTTTTCATCATTTCAAAGACTTTTAGCGAGGCATTTACAATAGGCGGAGCCACTGAATTAGAGAACAGATAAGGACGTGAGCGCTGGCGAAGCCATTCAATAACTTCTTTTTTACCCGAGGTGTATCCACCGGAAGCACCACCCAGGGCTTTACCCAAGGTACCGGTAAGAATATCGACACGCCCCATAACATCACAGTATTCGTGACTACCACGGCCATTCTCACCAAGGAAGCCTGTGGCGTGACAATCATCAACCATCACGAGTGCGTCGTATTTGTCGGCTAAATCACAAATGGACGCCAAGTCAGCGATGACACCGTCCATAGAAAATACACCGTCTGTGGCAATAACTTTAAAACGTGCACCATCTGCATTAGCTTGTTGAAGTTGCGCCTCTAATGCAGCCATGTCGTTATTCGCATAGCGATAGCGCTTTGCCTTACATAATCGCACACCGTCGATAATACTTGCGTGGTTGAGGGCATCGGAAATAATCGCGTCTTCTGGCCCAAGTAAGGTTTCAAAAAGGCCGCCATTGGCATCAAAGCAAGAAGGGTAAAGTATGGTGTCTTCAGTGCCCAGAAACTCACTAATTTGAGATTCCAACGCTTTGTGGATGTCTTGCGTACCGCAGATAAATCGCACGGAAGCCACCCCAAAACCGTGACTATCTAAACCTGCTTTTGCTGCCGAAATCAGGTCTGGATGATTGGCCAACCCTAGATAGTTGTTTGCGCAAAAATTAATAACATGGTCACCATTGCTCACATCGATGTCAGCTTGCTGTTGAGACGTGATTACTCGCTCTTTTTTATACAAGCCATCATTTTTTGTTGCTGTAATCTGTGATTGCAAATGGGATATGAATGCCGCAGACATGCCAATCTCCGAAGTCGATAGAAAAGGTGGTTAGTGTAATGAAAGCTGAAGTGTCGGTACACTGATACATTTCGGTTTTTAAAGGTTATTTTGTTGCAGGTGTAAATATATATAAACACCTGTATTAGTTGTGCTAGGTGTCACTACTTTATGCTTCGAGAAATTGCCATTTACCGTCTTTCAGTTTCACTTCTAACACTTGCCAAATATCAGCTTCGGGTATGGGGCGACTCAAAAAATACCCTTGCCCAATATGACAATGATAGTCTTTGAGCAAAGCAAGTTGAGTCGATGTTTCGATACCTTCTGCAACCACATTTAAACCGAGTTTTCGCACCATAGAAATGGTGGATTGAACAATGTTTCTGTCACTCTCACTTTCGATCATTGACGCAATAAAGGATTGGTCTATTTTAATATAGTCTGCTGGTAGGGATTTAAGGTAGCTTAACGAAGAATATCCTGTGCCAAAGTCATCAATGGCGAGCAAACACCCCATCTCTCGCACATTTTTCATTACCTTTGTTGCCCTTGCCACATCAGACACCAGCACAGTTTCTGTAAGTTCCAAACACACTTGCGAAGGTGCTATCGCATTTTTAATAATTTGTTCTTTTAGTAGCTCTGGTAAGTTGGGGTCGAGGAACTGCTCGGCAGACAGGTTTATAGACACTTTCATATCCAATAAACCATGATCATTAAACTTTTTAATGAAGCGTGCAGATTTATTCAGCACCCAATAGTCTAGCTCTAGCATAAACGCCGTATTTTCAAGTGCTGGAATAAAGTCTCCTGGGGGAATAGCGCCTTTTTGCGGATGATACCAACGCAATAAGGCTTCAAAACCAATGAGCTTCTGGGTTTTAATATCTACTTGCGGTTGCAATGCCAAACTAAATTGATG
>JALUXV010000541.1 GCA_027013165.1 Alteromonadaceae bacterium | reverse complement strand
AATGGTTTCGATACTTTTTTGAGCATCTAATTGCTTGGCTTTGCGACGCGAATTAAAAAACGAAAAAGGCGCAATGAGTAATATGAAAATTGCAAAATAAGGCGCAGGAATAGCGATTGCCTTAAATACCATGTTGATAAGCTGGTTATCAGTTTCAACAGAAGGCAGTACCTGACCCATTACAACATAGGTAATTGCTGCTGTTATAACCGACACCCACCACGGTGCTTGGAAAAGAAGGTCAGCAAAAGAAGTATTTTTTCTTGGCATAGTTGAACATCCTTGTTAAGTATCAAAAATATATTAACTCAGGCAATGTCTTGATTGGGTATTAATTCCAATCGTGTAGTATCGTTTAATAGAAAAAGGTTCATTCCTGACAGATAGGAGAGGCAAACATGGACGTGTTTATCGGTATCGATGTCGCTTGTGCCAAAGGCAAGTACCTGCCATTGGTGATTTGTACTCAAGAAAATGGGCGACTAATACCGTTCCCGTTAGCCAGCTACCCAATAAAACCACCGAGAGGTTTAGGCAACGGACGGACCTTGGATGACAAGGTTAATCAGGCATTTGCAGAAAATGTCGCCAGTTACATAGAAACGGTATGCGACGCATTCCATTTAAGCCCAATCCGAATAGGTATCGACTCTCCGCTTCGGCCAAGGGATAACCATCTTAAGCGTAGATTTGCAGAACAGGCGCTCGATAGAGCGGGTATTAGTTGTTACACCACACCTTCTGCCAATGACTTTAAGGTGATTAAAGCAAAAGGTATTGCACATCTTGAGGCGGGTAAGTCAATACAAAACCTACCACATGCCCATCAAATCTTTATGCTGTTGGGTTTTGCGTTGAACGAACGGCTAAGCAAAGTCGCCGAATGCATAGAAGTCTATCCCCACGCGACAGTCAAACAGTTAGGTGTTGCTGACATCCACAAAAGCAAAGGAAATCAGGCAGAATTGCAATTGTCTGCCATGTCGCATTACACCGGTTGGCCTAAAACTGACGACGATTGGTCGCAAGCAGACAGTATGTGCCTTGGACCGATGCATGACAGAGTGGACGCCTACAGTGCGGCATGGGTAGCAAGCTTACCTGAACAGGAACGCATCTGTTTTGGTGACCCTGAGAAAGGCGATGCTATCTGGATACCAAAAATTAAGCCGATAAACAGTCCAACGGAAAATCCAACGACAAAGCCTAAAACCACAACAAAGAAAAAGCAGCCTGTTTCCAATGCAGACCATCAGCGTGCCTGCCCAGCCTGTCATCAACATGAATTTAAACGCTGGCCGTTTGGGTGGGATGCGCATGCGGCGCATCGCTGCACTGGATTAACAGAGGTCGAGCCTGAGGCAAGAAAGAAGGAGTTTAAGCGCCGATTTATGAGCAGTTAGACGCGTATATTCTTTACAACCGTCTCAAAATAAACCACACTGGACTAAAGTATAGAAAAGTACACAGGGACGATGCTCGACTCTATTAGCTTTGCTCAAAAACAACGCCTTGCCTATATCGACTTTTGCCTGTTGTTCAAAGGTGCGATTTACCGTCAGGACTTAATTAACCGTTTTCAGGTCGGCTTATCGGCAGGCTCACGCGATTTCAGCATTTACAAAGAGCTTGCACCGGATAACCTGTCTTACGACTCGCGAGAAAAGCGATACTTCCAGACACCTCAGTTCAAGCCTGTGTTCGAACACGACGCAAGGCGTACCTTAACTAAACTCGCAAACGATATCTCCGATGGGTTTGATGCAATAGGCGATATCCATTTCCCAGTAGAAGCACCGTCCAGCCTGAATGTACCCGACATCTTTATTGTTGCGCGTCTGGTACAGGCCATTCTTAATAACAAGGCGGTTAGCGTTATCTACACGTCACTTTCAAGCGGTTCGAATGCTAGAGAACTTGTACCACACTCTATCGTGGACAATGGCTTACGCTGGCACGTTCGTGCCTTTGATCGTAAGAGTCAAAGCTTCCGAGACTTCGTGTTAACGCGCATTAGCAAAGTAACAATTAAAGATACTCCTAACGAAGATGAAAGCGCCCAAGCAGATACAGAGTGGCAGCGCCTTATACCACTTCAGCTTGTGCCGCATCCCAAGAATGTGGAACATCCAACCGCGATAGAAATGGATTACGGCATGGAAAACAAGCAACTTCTTATCGAGGTACGAGCGGCGATGGCTGGTTACCTGTTAAGGCGGTGGAACGTGGACTGTACCGAGCGAGGCACATTAAAAGGTGCGGAATACCAACTTTGGCTTCAAAACCGCTTTACGCTGAACAATGTGCAGAACCTAGCGATTGCACCGGGGTATGAAGTTAAAGATAACGGAAGCGGAGGTGGTATTTGATCCTTCATTGCACCAAGAAGCTTTACGCCAAGCTACCTGAGAAGGTGAAAGCCACAAAGCAATCTGCGACTGCTATAGGCATTCAGGCACAGTGGCTAAACTGGCATGCAAACCTTATCACTATTCAGCGAAGACAATGTGTCATCGCAGTGCATGATGCGACACGTTTCACTTTGTTTATCCCATGCCTAACCAAGAAAGACTTCGTAAACCTCGACTGGCATTTTAACGACGTGTTTATTAACACCTTGCTGAAAAGCGATTTGCCGCCTGAACTAATTGATGCCGCTGCGACGAACTACCAACCACTTACGTTTGATACAAACTGCAATCGTTCAGTCCAGGGTACGATGAATCAGGTGGCTCAGGAAATTGATTATGGGTTGTATTACAAGAACACCTCGGTTGCGGATATCAGCCCGTACCGATACAGCGCAGATTTAAGCCATAGGCCTTGTGGCGTAAAAGGTCAAAAAGATTACATATGGCCAGACAGAGAAATGGCCCAGTTACTACAAAAATTACCCAACGAAACAGCCGATAGTGCAGCAAGTATGAATCTGCACTAGTGGCGAATGGAATCAGAATATGGACACAAGCAATGAGTAAAACAACGAAAAAGTCATCAGCTAACAAGAAAGAAATCGTCTTTGAAGAAGCTCTATGGGATGCAGCCAATAAGCTTCGTGGTAGCGTTGAATCAGCAGAATATAAGCACATAGTTCTCAGCCTTATCTTCCTCAAATTCATCAGTGATAAGTTTGAAGCCCAACGAGAAAAGCTCAAAGCAGAAGGCATGGGCGATTATGTCGATATGGTTGAGTTTTACACTAAAGATAATGTGTTCTACTTACCAGAAGAAGCCCGCTGGTCGACAATTCAAAAACAAGCCAAGCAAGACGATATCGCGGTTAAAATTGACACTGCATTACATACCGTAGAGAAAACCAATCCATCGTTAAAAGGCGCATTGCCTGATAACTACTTTTCGCGTTTGTCGTTGGACGTAAGCAAGCTCGCCGCACTCATTGACACCATTAATAACATCAACACCGTGGCTAACGAATGCGACATGAGCGAGGAAGACTTAGTAGGTCGAGTTTATGAATACTTCCTTGGTAAGTTTGCTGCTAACGAAGGAAAAGGCGGCGGAGAGTTCTATACACCGAAGTCTGTGGTTACCCTGATCAGCGAAATGTTAGAGCCTTACAAAGGCAAGATATACGACCCGTGTTGTGGCTCAGGCGGTATGTTCGTGCAGTCATTAAAGTTTATCGACAGCCATAAAGGCAATCGCAAAGATATTTCCATTTACGGTCAGGAATATACCAACACCACTTATAAACTGGCGAAGATGAACCTCGCGGTTCGGGGTATCTCTGCCAATCTCGGTGACATTGCCGCAGACACTTTCTTTAAAGACCAACACCCAGACCTAAAAGCCGATTACATTATGGCGAACCCACCGTTTAATCAGAAGCAGTGGCGTGCTGACAATGAACTCACCGACGACCCTCGATGGGCAGGCTTTGACGTTCCGCCAACAGGTAACGCTAACTATGCGTGGATCATGCATATGATATCTAAGCTCAGTGAGCACGGTACGGCAGGCTTCGTGTTGGCGAATGGTTCAATGAGTTCTAACACCAGTGGTGAAGGTGCTATTCGTCAGAAAATCATCGAGAACGACTTAGTCGATTGCATGATTGCGCTTCCCGGCCAGTTGTTCTACACCACACAAATACCTGTTTGCTTGTGGTTTATCAGCAAGAATAAACTCGAAGACAAAGAGCGAGGCTATCGCAACAGGCAAGGCGAAACACTGTTTATCGATGCCCGAGAAATGGGCAGTATGATTAGCCGAGTGCACAAGGAACTAACTACCGAAGATATCGCCAAAATCGCTAACACTTACCACGCATGGCGACAGGATAACCAATCCATCGAACAAGCAATCGCAGAACAACAAAACGATGCCCCAACACAAGAGCTGCTAAAGGAACACAAGCAACTCGATGCTTACGAAGACATTGCTGGCTTTTGTAAATCGGCAACCTTAGACGAAATCAAAGCCAACGATTACGTGTTAACGCCGGGTCGTTATGTTGGTGCCGCAGCCATTGAAGATGATGGAGTTCCGTTTGAAGTAAAGATGCGTGAGTTAAGCCAAACTTTATTCAGTCAAATGGATGAAGCAGAGAAGCTAGATGATGTCATTCGAGAGAACCTCGGGAGTTTGGGTTATGGCATCTGAGTGGATAAATGCCCGATTAGAAGAGTATATCGACTCTTGCTTGGGGAAAATGCTAGATAAAAACAAGAATAAAGGTGAGCTATATCCATACCTTGGCAACAGTAATGTCAGATGGGGTAGTTTTGACCTTGATGATCTTGCTCATATGAAGTTCGAAAAGCACGAGCATGAACGCTATGGTATTAAGTATGGCGATTTAATTGTTTGTGAGGGGGGGGAGCCTGGTCGATGCGCAATATGGGAAGAAGACCTTCCCGATATGAAAATCCAGAAGGCATTGCACAGAGTTCGAACAAAAGACGGGCTTGATTCTGAGTTTCTTTATTATTGGTTTTTACACTCCGGTCGTTCTGGGCTATTAGATGCATTTTTTACCGGAACAACAATTAAACACCTTACCGGTAAAGCTTTAAAACAACTCCCAATTAAAATTCCACCATTGCAGTTACAGCATCAAGTCGCGCGAGTTTTGAGGCCATTAGATAAAAAAATAAAACTTAACCAACAAACCAACCAAACCCTAGAACAAATCGCGCAGGCGCTATTTAAAAGCTGGTTTGTCGATTTCGACCCAGTAGTGGATAACGCATTAGCGGCAGGCAATCCAATACCCGACGAATTGAGCCATCGAGTGGAAGTTCGCAAAAAAGCCCATGTGTTACCCGACTTTCATCCATTGCCAGAACATATCCTAAACCTATTCCCGAGCGAGTTTGAGCAAACAGGTGAGCCTACTGTTGGTATCGATGGGTGGATTCCTAAAGAGTGGAATATAGTTTCGTTTGGAGAAATATCTAAGTGCTTTGACAGTAAGAGAATACCTTTATCGAGAAGACAGAGAGATGAGAAAAAGCCGGGAAGCATACCGTATTATGGGGCTACATCAGTTATGGATTACGTTGACGACTACATTTTTGACGGAATCTTTCTTTTGGTCGGTGAAGATGGCTCAGTAGTTAAGCCAGATGGCACTCCCTATACCCAATATATATGGGGGAAGTCATGGGTAAATAATCATGCTCACATTTTGCAGGGAAAAGGAAGTATCAGTACCGAGCATCTATTGTTGTTTATGAATTCGACAAATATAAACGCATACGTTACTGGCGCAGTTCAAATGAAAATAAACCAGAAGAATATGAACAGCATCCCTTTTATTGAGCCAACTGACCAAATTTGCGAAAATTTTAATGAATTGTTGAAACCAATATTCCAGAAAATACGTTATCAAGCGGAGCAAAATAGAACACTAAAAATGGTGAGGGATTATCTTCTTCCAAAATTAATTGCCGGCGAAATACAACTCGATTCCTCGGGTGTTAGCAGTATCAACCAAGAGGCTGAATTACAGGGAGTGTAAGTATGCTGAAGTTCACCGAAGCGCAATTAGAAGCGGCAATTATCGAGTTGCTAGAAGGACAGGGATATCCTTATGTGCCCGGTAATCAGATTGCGCGTGTGCCTACCGACGTTATTATCAAAGATGACCTACGTAAGTTTTTAGCCAATCGGTATGCCAGTGATGATATTACCAGCGGTGAAATCGACAGCATAATACGCCAGATTGAGCTTTTGCCTG
>JALUXV010000540.1 GCA_027013165.1 Alteromonadaceae bacterium | reverse complement strand
TGCCAGTGCAAGCAGTAAAACAAGTGCAATCATACCTACCGTAATATACGGCCTATCAATAATTTCACTGCCTATCAATGACATATCTAGTTGTATCTCGAAAGCGCAATATACTAAGAAGTGAGCAAGCGCGAATACGAAACTATATACACCCAATAGCCTTCTGAATTTGAGAGGTTCAGGACTCGGCAAGACTTTTGCGATAGGTGAAAGTAGCAGAGTTACTACTAATATGTAGATTGCCCAATTTCCAGTTTTGTCCAGCAGTGCTTGAACGGGGTCTGGCCCTAAGTCATCAATAATACCCAAATAAAAAATTATCGAGAGATATCCAAGCGATAGCAGATGTACCAATGATTTTAAGGCGACCCGTTGAATTTTACTGAGGCGCCATGGCTTATTTAACAGTTTCATTAGTAAAAACGCGTAAGATCCATATTGGAATACATACTGGCAACTTCGGTATAGCCGTTGAAAGCTTGCGTAGGGATACGGTTTCTGTTCAGTAACCCACCGGTAGTGATGCGTCGTTCACTTGCTTGGCTCCATCTGGGATGAGCTACCGCTGGATTGACGTTAGCGTAAAACCCGTATTCATTGGCTGCAAGTATATTCCACGTTGTTGGAGGCTGTTTGTCTGTCAACCGTATACGCACGATGGATTTAATACTTTTAAAGCCGTATTTCCATGGCACTACCAGGCGAATGGGAGAACCATTTTGTGGTGGTAATGTTTTTCCGTACATACCAACCGATAGTAGTGTTAATGGATGCATGGCTTCATCAAGGCGAAGCCCTTCAACATAAGGATAATCAATACCACCACCCACAAATCTATTTTTTTGACCTGGCATTTGGTCAGGATCGTAGAGTGTTTCAAAAGCAACGTATTTAGCGGAGGATAGGGGATCGGCTTGCTTAATCAATTGACCTAACTCAAATCCTATCCATGGGATCACCATCGACCACGCCTCTACACAGCGAAGTCGATAAATTCTTTCCTCTAACGGAAAGCGGGTAAATAGATCTTCGTAATTCAGTGTTAGTGGTTTATTTACTAAGCCATCAATGCGAAGTTGCCAAGGATCTGCCTGAAAGTGTTTTGCTTTTTCTACAGGGTCGTCTTTTCCCGTGCCAAACTCATAAAAGTTATTGTAACTTGTCGCCTTTTCTTCAGGGGTAATAAGATCATTGGCAGTAAACGAAGGGTTACTGGTAAATTGAAGAGGGCGTTGTTGAGCTAACTGTTTTTCTTCACGTTCCCAAAACCAACCTTGGCCGTATGTCTTACTCGATAATAGTGCTGACGCACCCACAAACCCCATAGACTTAAGTAATCGCCTTCTGTCGTGATATACCGCTTCATCGGTGACTTGATTGTCTTTCAATACAACTGATGGCTTAAAACGTTTAGACATACTTTTACTCTTCGATTCAACACCAAGCTACTACGTAGTTTTTGCAAAATAAGATTCATTAGTTAGACAGACCGTAAAATGTCTAAAACGATTTCAACGAATTTTACTTATTACACTGTAAAGCAAACTACAAATGTAGGTTATCTAAAGAGTTGCCTTGTTTTGGACTGAACAAGTTAGCGTAAAGTCGCTGAGCGAATTCATCCGTCATACCCGAAATGTAATCTGCAATAATACGCATGCCTAAACCCTGTTTTTCAGCGTCTTTCCAACGCTGTTGTGTACTTTCTGGAAGTAATCGGGTGGGATCAGCACTGAACGCTTCAAACAATGACATGACGATAAGTTGGCCTTTGTATTCGAGTTGCTGAACGTCTGCGCGGCGAATTACCTTGTGATAAACAAACCGTTTGAATAAGCCTAAAGCGCGTTCTACATGTTGAGGTAGTGCGGCTTTATAAGCGAGTAGTGGATGTTCAAAACCTTCGACTGTTTCGATGGCGATAGCGGTAATGAAGCAGTTAACCAAAGCGCCAATAGCATTTTTACGCTCGTGATGGATAGCACTGAATAACTTGTCGGTTAACGACTCGATATTCTTTGACAGCCAAGGTATGTCGAGTTGGCTTAAAGGAACGGTTACCGACGCAAAGAAGTCTTGTTTTCGAACCATATCCATAACAATGGCATCTTCGAGATCGTGAATGCCGTAGGCGATATCGTCGGCCAACTCCATAATGGAACAATCAAAGGATTTATAGCGGGTTTTACTGTGCCCGTTAACAACGTCACTATGTGCAGAAAATAATGATTTGTCTTGTTCACAAAAAGGAGAGAGTAACCAATCTAACAGTGGTTCATCACACCGGAACAAGCCTTTGGGTGGGTGCCAGTCGTCTGCTCGAACTTGTCTAAATGAAACCGGCTTAGCGGGGTGGATCCCGTGATTATTTAGCGTATCAATAAAGCTAGGATACTTTACTAGGCCTAATATACTGCGACGGCATAAATTCATACCGTGAGCAGCAGTGTAGGGTTCCAGTTGAGTAATGATTCTGAATGTTTGACCGTTGCCCTCGAAACCACCGTGTTCGTGCATCATATAATGCAAGGCAATTTCACCACCATGACCAAACGGAGGATGCCCAATATCATGAGCTAAGCACAGGGTTTCGATGAGTGTGGCGTCAATGGCGAGAGTATTGGTAAGTTCTGGATATTTAGAGCACAGCTGAGCGGTAATTCCGGTACCAATTTGTGCAGCTTCTAATGAGTGAGTGAGCCTAGTGCGATAAAAATCGCTCAAACCAACGCCCAATACCTGTGTTTTCGCTTGCAGTCTTCTAAAAGCTGCACTGTGCAATACACGGGCTTTATCTCTTTGATAAGCATTGCGATGGTCGCCGTCTCTAGTTTCTGTTCGCGGCAACCTGCGCTGGTGAAAACTTTCTTCCCAATTAGAATCTGTCACTCCAATAAACCTCTGTTCTACAGAATAAAACCTCTGAGCTTGTAGCGTACCACAGGTGTGCAAAATTGCAGCGAATGATTCCGTGCCTACTAAAATAAACGGCTCTACTTTTGCAACTAGCTAACCGTTATCAAGTACTTTACTCAAAAAATAGCAAGTAGCCGTAGCCCGCTAAAAATGCAGGGATAGCTGAATAAAAGGTCGCAAGTATAGCGGCCTTGGGAGAAAGCGCTATGGCGGGAAAGAGCGCGTCTCCATCGTTGCTAATGGCATTGCCAAGCTGCGCTGAAAATGGAATTACGTCATTGAGATAAAGGTTGGTTACTAAAATCTGCGGCCCACATCCCGGCAAAAATCCCACAAGTATTCCAAGAAACACTGCAAAGCTACCTAGTGTTTCGAAATATCCAGCTAAATCAACACCAAAAAACATGACTGGTAGTTCAAAAAGTAAAAAAGCCACTACCACCCAAGAGAGTACAAATTGTGTGTCTAGCGCCGCTTTATTTTGCCACTTTGGTGGAGGGGATAGGGGGTCTTCTTTTGTAATTGACGCGTACCCTGTTGACGAGCCACAAATAGACCAAAGTGCAACTCCAGTAAAACAAAGCAGTGCTCCTATATGAGTTAATAAAGCTTCAGGTATTCCTATAATTTGGGCGACGGGAAGCTGAAATGCCATCATAAATGCCACCACAAGCGAGGGAATAGACACGATTAACCAAAACAAGGTGGCAATACGTTTTATTTGCTTGTGTGCTGATGAAATTGTTGGAAAGGGTGACTCGGTTTTGGCTTGCTCATTTAACGGAAAACGCTTTTCTCGATAATTGTGGAATGTATTCACACAAAAGCCACTTGCGGTACCAACGACGGCGCCTACGAGCATAACAATTATTCCGTCGACGGGAGATTGAGCTAACAGTAAAAACGCTGCATCGCCCATCGTGCTTGTTAGTACGGCAACTACCGCACCAAAACTTGTTAGCCCTTGGGTGTATTGAGTAACTACAATAATAGCGCCGCCGCACCCTGGTAATGCACCGAGGATAGACGAAATTGCAACCTCGAACCTTGGGTGTTTTTTAATGAAGCTTGAAACCGTGCTTGCAGGTATCTTGAACGTCGCTAAGTAGTATACGGCAAGAGAAGCGAATACAAACGCTGCAACTTGAAAATAGGCATCGGCAAGTACTGATACAGTAGTTTCCTGTGTTACTGGATACCCGATGAGCAAGGTTAGAAGTAAGGGGAGTGCTAAACGCTTATTCGCCAAGATACCACTTCTAGCAAACAAAGCACTTTTAACTCGATGAGACATTAGTAGGGCATTCATAAAAATTCTGTCACCACTCATATGCACTGAGCTATGTTGATTAATACGAGTAAGTAAAGTTGCGCGGCAAGAGAGAACGCAACGTGCAGCGCAACTTTATACCGCTATTCTTTTATCGAAAAATCGCCTTTCATGATCCCAATGTGACCGGGAAAAGAGCAAAAGAAGGTGTAATTTTCAGTGCTATTCAGCTTGCTAACATCAATAGTGACGCTGGTCACTTCACCGCCGCCAATGAGCGGTGTGAAGGCAATAACACGAGAGTCGTTGGGTTTAATGTAATGATTACTCGGACCTGCAGCTATACCATCAGTAGCTACAGGTTGGGCATCAGAAGAAGTTGTTAATACCCAATTATGACCCATTGCCATTTTGGGTAGCCTTCCTGAGTGTTGAAGAGTTACCTCAAACTCTGAGCAAGAAGCTGGTACCTCAATAGCTGATGTATCAAATTGCATCGCATCATTGCTAGTTACTGTAACTTCACACTCGTTTGCTTGAGCAATACTCGAGAACATGGTTATCACACTAATTAGATATAGGCTCTTCATTTTCAATCCTTTATGTTAAATAGAAATCATTATCATTTGCATTGATTTGATGTTAGCATCATTTCAACTTCTGTGTGAAGACTAAAAGGATTAAATAATGGTTGAAGTCACTCGATGTGGAATTGGAAACGCTATACGAAATGGGACTTGTGCGGATAACCCGATAGTTATTACACGTTATTTGGATTCTATCGATAGCACGGCAGAATTAATATTTTGTGAAAGAGAGCGGGTGGCGCTTTATTTAAATACAACTCAGATTTTACTGGACACTATTTGTGACACGCTCATTCCTATGCATTGGAGGCAAATGTGTTTAGACCAAATTTACAGACCTCTGCTCAATGCAGAGCGACTAATTTCACATCCCGAGGACAGAGTTAAATTCGCTCGTCTGCAAGTAGAAATGCATACCCTCGTCCCTTATTTTCTCTAAAATTTAACCCTCTAGGACATAAATATGACAGCAACAAGAATTGAGAAAGACAGCATGGGTGAGTTACATGTGCCAGAAGTCGCGCTATATGGTGCTCAAACTCAACGTGCAATCAACAATTTTCCCGTAAGCGGACAACCCATGCCGGTGCCCTTTATCCACGCTTTACTTTTGGTTAAAAAATCAGCCGCCCTCGCGAACGTAGAATTGAATGTGCTAGACAAGAGTATAGGTACTGCAATTGTTCAAGCGTGTGACAAGCTGTTGCACAAAGAGGACTTAATGAATCACTTCCCAGTGGACGTTTTTCAAACAGGTTCGGGTACAAGTTCGAATATGAACGCCAATGAGGTTATTTCCAATGTGGCGAGTTTACTCGGGGAGATAGATGTTAATCCAAATGATCATGTGAACTGTGGACAAAGTAGTAACGATGTTATCCCTACAACAATACACGTGAGCGCAGCCATAGGGCTCACTGCTGAATTGATTCCTGCGCTAGATCATTTAATTGATGTTATTCGTAAAAAGGCTTCGTCAGTCTCTGAGTATTGTAAGACGGGGCGCACGCACCTTATGGATGCAATGCCGGTGCGTATGAACCAGAGCTTACTTGGGTGGGCGGCACAACTTGAACAGCAAAAAAGTTCACTACTTACCTTTCAAGCCTCTATTCAAACCTTAGCGCAAGGAGGAACTGCGGTTGGAACAGGTGTGAATGCACATCCATCCTTTGCTAGTAAATTTGCCAGAAAGTTATCTGACCTTTCTGGGTTACAGTTCACTCCGGCAAATAACTACTTTGCACTTATCGGCTCGCAAGATGTGGCTGTGTCATTATCTGGAGCCGTGAAATCATTGGCAGTGACAATGATGAAAATTGCCAACGACCTTCGTTGGATGAACTCTGGGCCGCTAGCTGGCTTAGGAGAAATCTCCCTTCCAGCATTACAGCCAGGTTCTTCCATTATGCCCGGGAAAGTAAACCCAGTTGTGCCTGAGTCTGTTGCTATGGCTT
>JALUXV010000539.1 GCA_027013165.1 Alteromonadaceae bacterium | reverse complement strand
TTATTGCCTACTTCGATCCTCGCCCAAGAGCGAAAAAACCTCGAGGCCACCCGGATTGAAAACCCACCGAAAATAGACGGGATCTTAGATGACGAAGTTTGGAGCTCGCTGCCTGCTTTCAATGATTTTAACATGTACGAGCCAGGAAACGAAGGGGTCATTCCTCCGGAGTATCAAACAGAAGTAAAATTCGCCTATGACGACAATTTTGTTTACGTAGCGGCTTATTTATACGATCCGAATCCGCAGGACATACTCACACAATTCTCGCAACGCGATGAGGTCTTTGTGCAAGCCGATGTTTTTACCATTGCCTTGAACACCTACAATGACGGTATCAACGAGACCCGTTTTTACATCAACAGCGCAGGAACCATTGGCGATGCCTTTGTGTCCAATGGGCGGACAGATTTTAGTTACAATGTGGTATTTAGCGCGCGCACCAGTATGGATGACAAAGGTTGGTATGCAGAATTTCGCATTCCTTATAACGCTTTGCGTTTTCCTGAGGTGGATGTCCAAGACTGGAGCGTGAATTTTTATCGTCGTTTGCAAACACAGAATCAGACCCATACCTGGAATTTCATCGAGAACAGTGTTGGGAACGAGACACAGTATAACGGTACAGTGAGCGGCGTTCGCGGAATAAACCCCCCCGCTTCGATTGACCTTATTTCCTTTTGTGCAAGGAGTTGGCACTTCCTTTGACGGAGAGTCAGACACCAATTTCTCTGCTGGAATGGATATCAAATACGGTTTGAGTGACAGTTTTACTTTAGATGCAACGCTGATCCCAGACTTTGGTCAAGCAGCCTTTGACGAGGTACGACTCAATTTAGGGCCATTTGAACAGACCTTTGGCGAGAATAGGCAGTTCTTTGTAGAAGGAATAGAACTTTTCAATAAAGGGGATATTTTCTTTTCCAGACGAGTGGGTAACGCCCCTACGGGTAGCGTTGGCCCTTTAGAGGAAAACGAAAGAATAGTAGAACAGCCCTCCAAAGTAAACCTGCTCAATGCGCTAAAGATCTCGGGTAGAACCAAAGAGAAGTTGGGTGTTGGTTTTTTCAATGCAATCACGGAACGCACCTTTGCCAGTATAGAAGATACCCTTACTGGAGAGCGTCGAGAGGTTCTTATAGAGCCACTTGCCAATTACAACATATTTGTGTTGGATCAACAATGGAATGACAATTCTTCTATTTCCCTGATCAATACCAATGTACTTAGAAACGGTAATTTTAGAGATGCTAACGTTACTGCTTTGGCTTTTGATGTAGCCGACAAAGCCAATACCTTTAGAACCTCTGGCCGTGTGGTAGTAAGTAATGTGAATGAGGGGAACGGCTTTAAAACGGGTTTGCGAACAGAGTTCGACATTTTTAAGACCAAAGGAAAGTTCCGGTATCGCTTTGGACACGATTTAGCAAATACAACCTTAGATATCAACGATTTAGGACTTAACTTTCGCAACAACTTCAACAACTTTGTTGTGGGCGGAAGCTATCAGATCTTTGAACCTACAGAGACTTTTAATTTTTACCGTATTAATCTAACAGTTAGACACAGACGCCTTTATGAGCCGGATGTGCAAACAGGAAACAGCATCTTTACCAACGCCTTCTTTGTAACCCCTGAACGTTTTGCCTTTGGAGTTGACGCCAGTTACAATACCGAAAGTGACGATTACTTTGAACCGCGTGTAGCAGGGCGTTTTCTGACTTATCCGTCCAATTATGGTTTCGGCGGATTTGTCTCTTCGGATTTTAGAAAGAAATTTGCTTACGATCTAAACCTCGGCTATCGGAAATGGGATGCAGAGCAGCAATATCGCTATAACATCAACTTATCTCCGCGTTACCGCTTTACAGATAATTTCTTGGTTGTATGGTCTACCAACTATTCCAAGAACGAGAATAATTTCGGTTGGATCTTCAACGACGACAACGGGATCATTATTGGGCAACGCGATCTGACCAATATAGAGAACAGCTTAACTGCGAGTTATAATTTTGACCCCTATAAGGCCATAGACCTACGATTTCGGAATTTTTGGAGTACCGCCAATCACAGCGACAATGTGTATTGGATGCTCAATGATGACGGCAGCAGAACCCGCACAGACTACGATCTGGAGAACAGAGATCCAGACACTAACTTCAACATTTGGAACCTGGACTTGAGTTTCAGATGGCGTTTTGCGCCAGGTAGTGAGGCCACCTTGTTGTATCGCAATCAGATATTCAATCAGACCGATCTGGCAAGCTTGAACTACTCTGAAAGTCTCGATGCCTTATTCGATCAACCTGTACAGCACACACTTTCGTTGCGTATCACTTATTTTGTGGATGTGAGCAATTTTGGCAACTGGTTCTAATAGGCCCGTTGCACCGCACAATTTATTGTGCTAATTTTACGGTTAAGAATCTGCAGATGATACAAGCAATCAATCTACATAAATCATACGGTGACCTCCACGTGCTTAAGGGCGTGGATCTCAAAGTGGAAAAAGGAGAGATTGTTTCTGTGGTTGGCGCCTCTGGAGCAGGTAAGACCACCCTCCTCCAACTTTTAGGAACCTTAGACCGCCCAGATAAGGACACCACCTCACTTCAGTTTCGAGGCAAAGAGCTTAAAGGATTGAGTAAAAAAGAACTCGCAGAGTTCAGAAACAAACATTTGGGCTTTATTTTTCAGTTTCATCAACTCTTACCAGAGTTCTCGGCCTTAGAGAATGTTTGTATTCCCGGCTATATAGCTGGCACTCCAAAATCCGAAGTACAAAAAAGAGCGCAAGAACTACTCGATCTGTTAGGCCTAAAAGAGCGCTACCACCACAAACCCAGTGAACTCTCTGGCGGGGAACAACAGCGCGCAGCAGTTGCAAGGGCGCTGATTAACAATCCGGATCTAATATTGGCCGACGAGCCTTCTGGGAACTTGGATTCGGAAGCGGCAGACAAGCTACATCAGTTGTTCTTTGAACTTCGCGATCAAATGGGGCAAACCTTCATTATTGTTACCCATAACAATGTTTTGGCCGATATGGCAGACCGAAAACTCACCATGGTAGACGGTAAGATCGTGTCATGAACAAGACAGAACTCAAAGATTTTTTAGACGAAAAAGCAGCCCACTACGAACAGCCTGTTTTTTTAGAACAGGATCCGATTCAAATTCCGCATCGGTACACTTTAAAAGAAGATATAGAGAT
>JALUXV010000538.1 GCA_027013165.1 Alteromonadaceae bacterium | reverse complement strand
TCCATCACTTCCTCCCATGGTACGATGGCGTTCGCACGGCAGCCTATTCTTTACCAATTGGCTGAACTACTACGTGTACCAAACAACACCTTACGATTTAAATCAATTAGCTGGTAGCCCGGCGTTGAAGAGGTAGCAAGTGACGAAACTCTCAGTAAACCATACCCTTAGTACATTAACAGAGGCAGCAAAAGCACGTATTTTGGTGCTCGATGGCGCTATGGGTACCATGATCCAGCAGTATAAACTTGAAGAGTCTGATTATCGCGGCGAAGCGTTTGCCGAGTGGCACTGTGACCTCAAAGGCAATAATGACTTGCTAGCGATTACTCAACCGAAGATTATTTACGATATTCATTGTGGTTACCTTGAAGCTGGTGCAGATATTCTTGAGACCAACACCTTTAATGCCACAACCATCGCCATGGCTGATTACGACATGGAAGCGCAGTCCCGCGACATTAACTTAGCTGCGGCAAAACTCGCGCGACAAGCGGCGGACGAATATACAGCAAAAACACCCAACAAACCGAGATTTGTGGCAGGTGTTTTAGGGCCAACAAACCGCACCGCATCTATTTCTCCTGATGTAAATGACCCAGGCAAGCGCAATGTGACTTTTGATGAACTAGTTGAAGCGTATACTGAATCTACAGAAGCACTTATCGAAGGTGGCGCCGACCTTATTATGTTGGAAACCATATTCGACACTCTTAACGCCAAAGCAGCTGCTTACGCCGTTGAACTTGTATTTGAAAAGTTGGGCTATAAGTTACCAGTGATGGTGTCGGGCACAATTACTGATGCATCTGGGCGCACTTTGTCGGGGCAAACGTCAGAAGCTTTCTATTACTCTATGCGACATATAGCACCGTTTTCTTTTGGCTTAAACTGCGCGTTGGGTCCAGACCTATTACGTCAATATGTTGAAGAAGTGTCTGTTGTGAGCGAATGTTTGGTGTCGGCGCACCCTAATGCTGGGTTGCCAAACGAGTTTGGAGAATACGATTTAGAAGGGCCAGAAATGGCTGCACATATTAAAGAGTGGGCAGAGTCTGGTTTGATGAATATTGTAGGTGGTTGCTGTGGAAGCACGCCAGATCATATTCGAGATATTTCAAATGCCGTAACCGGTATTGCCCCACGTAAAGTGCCTTCGTTTGAACCGAAGATGCGACTTTCTGGTCTTGAGCCGTTCGTACACTAGGAGTTAACGTGAGCGCTGAATTTTCTAATTTTATCAATATTGGCGAACGTACAAACGTTACTGGCTCTGCACGCTTCAAGCGACTGATTCTCGAGGGCGATTACGAAACCGCACTTGATGTGGCTCGCCAACAAGTTGAGAATGGTGCACAGATCATCGATATCAACATGGACGAAGCCATGCTTGATTCTAAGCAGGCGATGATCACTTTCTTGAATCTGATTGCATCAGAGCCTGATATCAGCCGCGTACCCATTATGATTGACTCGTCAAAGTGGGACGTTATTGAGGCTGGCCTAAAGTGTGTACAGGGGAAGGCAATTGTAAACTCTATCAGCCTAAAAGAAGGCGAAGAGATTTTCCTCAATCAAGCACGGCAAATTAAGCGCTTTGGTGCTGCCACTGTTGTTATGGCCTTTGACGAAACGGGTCAAGCGGATACTCAAGCGCGCAAAGTTGAAATATGTCAGCGCAGTTATAAGCTACTTACTGAAGAAATTGATTTTCCACCAGAAGATATCATTTTCGACCCCAACATCTTCGCTGTGGCTACGGGTATTGAAGAGCACGACAATTACGCGGTGGATTTTATCGAGGCAACACGAGAAATTCGCAAAACCTGTCCGTATTCACATATTTCAGGCGGTTTGTCTAACATCTCATTCTCGTTTCGTGGAAACAATCCAGTGCGCGAAGCTATGCACTCAGTGTTTTTGTATCACGCTATTCGCGCTGGCATGGATATGGCTATCGTCAACGCTGGTCAGTTAGAGGTCTATGACGAAATTCCCAAAGCGCTAAGAGACGCCGTAGAGGATGTTATACTTAATCGTCATTCCGACGCTACAGAAAAGCTGTTGGATATAGCACCACACTATCAAGGTGATGGTAAAGCCGCGGCAAAAGAAGACCTTAGTTGGCGTGAGCAACCGGTCAATAAGCGTCTTGAACACGGCTTAGTGAAAGGTATTACCGACTTCATCATTGAAGATACCGAAGAAGCGCGACTTCAAGCAGAAAAGCCCCTTCATGTGATCGAAGGTCCATTAATGGACGGAATGAACGTGGTCGGTGACCTTTTCGGTGAAGGAAAAATGTTCCTTCCTCAGGTGGTAAAATCTGCTCGCGTAATGAAAAAGGCGGTGGCCCATCTACAGCCCTTTATTGAGGCTGAAAAGTCTGGAGACGTGAAAAGTAACGGAAAGATACTACTCGCTACGGTAAAAGGCGATGTTCACGACATCGGTAAAAATATTGTTGGCGTAGTACTTCAGTGTAATAACTTCGAAGTTATTGACCTTGGTGTCATGGTTCCAGCGGCTACAATTTTGCAAGTAGCCAAAGATGAAAATGTAGACATGATTGGCTTGTCTGGTCTTATCACCCCGTCACTAGATGAAATGGTACACGTGGCCAAGGAGATGGAGCGACAAGGGTTTGACTTACCTCTGCTGATTGGCGGAGCGACTACGTCAAAAGCACATACCGCAGTAAAAATTGAGCAAAATTATCATGCTCCTGTGGTTTATGTACCCAACGCGAGTCGTGCAGTAGGCGTATGTCAGCGGCTGTTAAATAAAGATTCGCGAGATGTATACGCAAAAGAGCTGTCAGCTGAGTACGACAAGGTACGTGAACAACATGCTCGTAAAAAACCTCGTTCAAGACCAGTAACACTTGAAGAGGCTAGAGCAAACAGTTTCAAACCTGATTTCTCAATGCTGCCTGCCGTGCCCAAAACCCTAGGTGTTCAAGCGGTAAGTGTGCCGTTGTCTGTATTGCGAGAGTATATTGACTGGACACCATTCTTCCTTACCTGGTCTTTGGCGGGCAAGTATCCGCGGATCCTTAACGATGAAGTTGTGGGAGAGCAGGCACAAAGCTTATTTGATGATGCCAATGCCATGCTCGATAAAGTGATAGAACAAGAATTACTTGAAGCAAAAGGTGTATTTGGCTTGTTCCCGGCCAACCGTGTTGGCGATGACCTTGAAATCTATGCGTCTGAATCTCGTGATAAAGTTGCTGGCGTTGCGCATCATTTGCGTCAGCAAACACTAAAACAAGGATTTGCAAATTACTGTTTAGCTGATTTTGTGGCGGAAAAATCCTCTGGTATCAGTGATTATGTCGGCGCCTTTGCGGTGACTGGCGGTATCGGTGAGGATGATTTGGCCGACAGCTTCACTAATGCGGGGGATGACTACAACGGTATTATGGTGAAAGCCGTTGCCGACCGATTAGCAGAAGCGTTTGCGGAGTATTTGCACGAGCAGGTTAGAAAGGTTCATTGGGGCTACGCTGAAGATGAGGCTTTCTCGAATGACGATCTGATTCGTGAAAAGTATCAAGGAATTCGCCCCGCTCCTGGTTATGCTGCATGTCCAGAGCATACGGAAAAACAACTGATTTGGGATCTGCTTAACGCCGAACAGCATACGGGGATGAAGCTCACAGAAAGCTACGCTATGTGGCCGGGTGCGTCAGTTTCTGGTTGGTATTTCTCCCATCCTCAGTCTCGCTATTTTGCCGTTGCTAAAATTCAATCTGATCAAGTCGCCAGCTATGCCCAGCGCAAAGGCTGGAACTTAGAAGAAGCTGAACGGTGGTTAGGACCAAACCTTTCAGATTAATTGTTGCAAAAAACATCAACAAAAAGCGCTATTTACTGCGCTTTTTTCATTTTTACGGTATTAAAATTTAATCGTATTTAAGCTATATTAAATGTCCCTTGTGTTTGCCTTTCTCCTTTTGCCTGCGGGCAAATAAAAATAATAAAAACAAAGAGTAGTCGTAATGAAGTCCTTATCTCTTCAAAAGAAGTTTGTATTAATTGTCGGTGGAAGCATAGCAGTCATGTTATTCATTGCCGCTGTGTTTTTAGTTTCTGCGGTCGGTAACAGTACGCGTGACCGAATAGAGTCTAATGTTTCAAATTTAGTGTCTAACGAAGCCATCGCTGTTGAAAGCTTTTTCAATGCCTATGGCGGTGTTAGTCGAACCTTTCTAAGCAGTCCCTTTCTAAAAACTTTTTTTGCACAACATGAGCAAAGAGGGGGGAGTGATAATGCGATTGCAGACATCGATAAGGTCTATACCCTTTTTTCTAATATCAGCAGCCAAGATCCGAACATAAAGTCTGCGTTTTTAGCGTCAGCGAATACGGGGGAATACTTTTATGAGCAGGGGCGAGTGGGTGTTGAAACTGAAGGAGTTGATGCTGGTAACCCTAATGCGGGGTATTTTGCGACTAAACGCCCTTGGTTTAATGATGCGGTAGATAAAGGCCAGTTATTTGTTACGCCTCCAGCGGTTGACTCGCAAGACGGCTCCATTTCCGCTGTTATCCAAGCGCCAGTTTACGATAATGGTAGGCTTGTTGGTGTTGGCGGCATTGATATTCTTATTAGTACCGTCGGCAATGAAATTGACAGCATACGTTATGAAGGTGAAGGAACTGCGTTCTTACTTGATGAAGACCACAATATTGTTTACTTCCCCAAACAAAGTGTCGAACTGCCTCTAAGTTCGCCCTTATCAGGCTTTGACAACATATTTGATGATACCAAAGGTTTTTCTGAACTTGTTAGTAACATTCATACTAATAAAAGAGGTAAGTTGCCGGTCACGTGGAACGGGAAGTCATACATTGCGTATTATAGACATGTGAGTCTAGATAACCCCAAAATGGACTGGACACTCGGCTTTCTGGTACCTACTTCAATCGTCGATGAGCCGATAAATAACGCAATTCTCTCGGCAACGGGTATTGCCATATTCATTATTCTTACCGTGGCTTTTATTACCTACTTTGTCAGTGGCAAACTAATTCAGCCATTAAACAAGATGAGAGTGGCGATGGAAGAAATTGCTAGCGGTGATGGCGACCTTACAAAGCAACTTGATGTAGTAAGTCACGATGAGATCGGTGCGTTAGGTACAGAATTTAATCGATTTACACATAAGCTTCGACAGTTGCTCAAAGAAATAACCTTTAATACTAAAACTGTGTCAGATGCGGCGGAGCATTTACGCGATGTTTCGCAAAGTACTAGTAAAGAAATCAATCAAGAGCAACATCAGGTTGATAATGTGTCTACTGCAATTACACAAATGACGTTGACCGTCACCGAAATATCTAACAATGCAGCGCAGTCTAGTGAAGCTGCAACCAGTGCGGATGTCCTTGTAAAAGATGGTAATAGCAAAGCGCAAGAAGCTATGGCTGAAATTCACGGGTTGGCGCGGGCAATTGATGATGGTGTTGAAGTGGTAGAGGGCTTGAGTCGTGAATCGGAAAATATTGGTGCAGTAATTGATGTTATTAGCAGTATTGCCGAACAAACTAACCTTTTGGCGTTGAATGCTGCTATCGAGGCTGCAAGAGCAGGTGAACAAGGTCGAGGCTTCGCAGTGGTTGCCGACGAAGTAAGGTCCCTAGCAAGCCGAACTCAAGAATCAACTACGGATATCAGCCGTATGATAGAGAAGCTACAAACAATGGCTGAACAAACTGATAAAGTTATGCGGATGGGACAGCAGCGGTCTGAAAGTGGCGTAAAGAAAACCGAAGAAGTAGTTGATGCTCTCGATATGATCAGTGACTCGATAGAGCAAGTTCATCAAAAAAGCACTTATATCGCTAATGCGACGGAACAACAAAAAGTCGTGGCGGAAAATATTAATTCCTCAATAGTTACTATTAATGATTTAAGTAATATGACTAGCCAGCACGCAGAAGAGCTTGCGGTAGAGGCTACTCAACTGAGCAGTGTGTCAAACGATTTAAGAGGCTTGGTAGGTCAATTTAAAATATAGTGAATTACCACGTAGCGGTGGTTGCTTAGCGAGAAGCATCCACCGCATCCGACAATTGGCTTTCAATGATATGTCGCATGGTTTCAGCCAGTTCTCTAAAATTACCTCGCCCTGGCGCAGTATTGCGCCATGAAAGCCCGTGTTGTCGGACCACAGGCATATTTTCAATTTCACTTACGTGTAGATCTTCTGGGCGATGTAATTCCGAGTGAATATACAGACCAGGCAAGAAGGCGACCCCCATACCCATTACTACCATCTGACGCAATGTATCTAAACTAGTACCCTCGTAGTCTCTTTGTAGGTATGCGCCAAGTCGATTGCAAAT
>JALUXV010000537.1 GCA_027013165.1 Alteromonadaceae bacterium | reverse complement strand
TGCCAAATCGAGAGAAATAACAGTATTATTCATTGTGTATGGACTCCTTTGGTTTGCAAACTCCCACCTTATTCAAGTGAGGTGGTGGAGTCCATACATCGCCGAAGCCGAGCCCCCATGGAAGGGTTAAAAGTTTATTACTGCCCCTCGCAGTGGCCCAAACGTTTTGGTCGGCAAATGGTCGAAATTAGCCAAGCTACCCCCTCAATTAATATCCGAAGCATACGAGGTACTTCATGAGTGAACCAACAATATCAATTGGTTTATTTTACGGTTCTACTACCTGTTATACCGAAATGGCGGCCGAAAAAATTCAAGGTCAGCTAAACACTCTGTTTGACGAAGAAGTGGTAACACTGCACAACATCAAGGACGATAGCCTAGCTCTGACTCACAACTACGACATTATTGTTTTTGGCATATCCACGTGGGATTTTGGTGAACTTCAAGAAGACTGGGAGTCTCATTGGGAAGAAGTACACACACTGAACTTAGAAAACAAAACTATCGCTCTTTTTGGTTTAGGCGACCAGTACGGCTATGCCGATTGGTTCCAAGATGCACTAGGCATGCTGCACGACGCAATTGCGCCGTCTAACTGCCAAATTATTGGACACTGGCCAAATAAAGGATACGAGTTTACTCAATCGAAAGCGCTTACCGCAGACAAGTCGCATTTTGTAGGGCTTTCCCTTGATGACGAAAATCAGTTCGACCAAACCGACGAACGCATTGCCCAGTGGTGCGAGCAACTACTTGTTGAAATGAGTAATTAAACCACTGTGTCTACCGGAAGACTTCATCAGCCTTTTTATCGCAATGGTCCAAGCCATAGAGACGGCGCTGATGTCTCTTTTCAAGATATTAGAAAGCTATTTAATTTTCGCAGTATTACTATTGGTAAATGGGTTACCAAAGAAGAGCAGCAAATTGCGGCAAACCTTTTCTTCGATGCCCTATACGACTTACAAACCATTCTAAACGTTAATGAAAGCGTATTATCACTTAATGGAAGCCTGTCGCTAGCCTTTGGCAGTGGCGGGCAAAAGCACAGTAGCGCACACTACGACAGTCAAAAGCGCCAACTGGCCCTTGCCAAAAACGCTGGCGCAGGTGCACTGGCTCACGAGTGGTTTCATGCCTTTGACCACTACATTGCCCCAAGAATGTTTGAGAATGTTCCAGCCTCGGCATTTGCCTCTCAAGCCTGGCTGGATAACACTAAGCTAAGTCCACATCCACTCAATAAGAAGCTGGATGATTATTTTACGCTGCTTTTTCTCGACGAAAATGGGCGACCAAATGATTTTTTCGTGCGTTCAGTAGAGGCTGACCGCGCACTAAAAATGTATTATTATTCTCGGCCTCAAGAGATGGCGGCTCGCGCATTTGAAGCAACAGTGCAAGACAATGTGATCAAGAATTCATTTCTTGTATCGGGAACAAAAAAGTCCACAGAGGCTAGACTGGGCATTTATCCTCGTGATACTTTGAGAACAGCGCTGGAATCTGTGTTGATGTTGTATTTTTACCAACTAGGCGCGGCAGTTTCACATAAAAATAATTAGTTTGTTGTTTTTATCCGCAAAAACCGAACAAATAATCAACAACAAGTGGTAGTGCCTCTATTGTTTTGTACAAAACCCCTGTTTATTTTTGTAACAAGCAGTATACTAAAGCGCTCGAACGTAACAAAAAAGAAGACGAGATGAAAAGAAAAAAGCATACCTCGGCTGAAGACGAGGCTCAGATTGATATGACCCCCATGTTGGACATCGTGTTCATCATGTTGATTTTCTTCATCGTAACCACCTCGTTTGTGAAAGAGAAAGGTTTAGATGTAAACCGTCCAGAGGACAATCAAAATCAAAACCAGAATCCTTCTACATCACTGTCTATCCGCATTGATGAGAACGGTAAGATTATGATGGGCGGCCGTGAGGTTGATATTCGTCGTGTTGTAGCTAACACGCAAACTTTCCTAGCGGAAAACAATACTGAATCTGCGGCTATCCAAGCGCACGAAGATACTGAACACGGTACAGTGGTTGAAGTAATGAACCAGGTGAAAATTGCCGGTATTACTAAAGTGTCTGTATTGGTGAAAAAGGGCTAACGCTTTTTTTAGAATTTAAAAAAACCGGTGTTTCACCGGTTTTTTTGTGTCTGAAATTTGCTATTTGGTTGGCTTATTTCTTAATTTATACATAGAGATAAAAATACTAGTCATATTACTAATATTAAACACGGTACCAAATATACTGCCTACCGACAGGGCATACACTAAGCCTAAAATCTCTGCCAATAAAAACCATCGTTTCATCAAAACCGTGTCACGGATCATAATGGATCCCACGGTAAATATCAGTGACGAAGCATACGCCACTAAAATCATTGCATCGTGATTAAGTACAAACCATTCATAACCGAAAAAGCACAGGTTACCGGCAATAAAAATACTCACCACCCGCTTACCGCGATACTTCAAAGCTACAAGATTGCGAATACAGGCAAGCATGGTACCCACACCTGCCGCCATAGCACCCAGCATAAAAAAGTGAGTACTCACACAGGCCAATGCGCAAGCAGACCAAACTAAATAACGGTCAACATGCCGCTGACGATAGCCAATGAAATTTAATACTACAGCAACTGCGCCGAATGCTTCAGCCAGTATTAACATGAATAACCTCTTTAAAATTTAAGATAAAAATTGCGACACAAGGCTTTGAACTCGGCTGTATATTCATTGCTGCCAGTTCTGATAAAAAGCTCACTAGTATGCATTTTGTGTACAAGAGTAGATGTTTGCTTTACAAAGTAAAATGCCGTCACGTAAGGCGCGGTGTTGTCATTGTGTCGAACGTGCAACATTGCTTTACAACTCAACCCAAGGTGGTCAGCGATGGCAAGCTTTTCGTGACGTGTATCGTAAGGATACAAGCAGAAAAACGCGCCATCATCGGTCAGCCGCGACATGACTTCAGTGAACAATGCCTGTTCTGTTAGCTGGCTAGTTTGTCTTGCCGCCTTTCTAGAATCACTTTGTTTATCATAAGCACGAGTACTTCCCTGTGAATGGGCAAAGTAAGGGGGGTTACTCACGATTAATTCATAACCAGTGTTTGAATCAAAGCAATGAATATCTGTGTTATGCACCCTCACTTTGTTCACCCACGGTGACAACTTCACATTCTCTGTTGCCTGTGTTGCGGCATTAACATCAAGTTCAACAGCGTCGATATGGGCAGCTTCACAACTTTGCTGAGCGAGCATTAACGCCAAAATTCCCGTGCCGGTGCCTATATCAAGAACATTAATGGGCTTTGCTAGCGCTGGTGATTGTTGCTGCCCTACCCAACTTCCTAAAATTAAGCTGTCGGTGTTCACCTTCATGGCACATTTGTCTTGATGTATCACAAACTGCTTACAGCGAAACATACGTTGACTTACTCGTTACTGAGAACAAAGTGGTAGTTTACCACTTTTGTAACCCTATCATCTTGTTTGCGACATCAAGAGCGCGTACAGGGCGATACTTCTTTAAGGGCCCACGCATGAGCGGGCTGTAATAGGGCGCCAACATTTGCGCGATACCTTCGCCAAAACGCTTGTGGTTGCGCTCTCCTAACAGTAACGAAGGTTTTACCGCCGCAGCATAAGGCAACTGAGGCATGCGTAAAATGGCGTTGTCTAGCTCCCCTTTTACCCTCAAGTAAAAATTTTTACTCTTTGCGTCTGCACCCACAGAAGATATCCACACAAAACTACCAGCCCGTTGACCGCGAGCAAGCTGCGCAGATACGTGAACTAGAGTAAAATCCACCTGCCTGAACGCCTGCTTAGAGCCTGCTTGCTTCAGCGTTGTTCCCAAACAACAAAACACGTGGTCTACACCAAAGTAACCTTGGTAATCATGATAATTCTCAAAGTCGATAACCACGGGTTTTAATTTGTTGAATGGATCGGGATAGTGGTTAGCTTGTAATGGCTTGCGCACCAAACAGGTAACTTCACCGTATCTGTGGTCTTGTAAAAGCAGGTTTACTAGATTTCGTCCTACTAATCCGGTCGCTCCCAGCACAAGCGCTGTTTTTAAACTACTCACCTTGTATCATCCTGTGGTTTCTCTACAATCAGGTATTCAACTAACAATAATGCAAACGACAATGAAAAAAGCCTTATTAATTGGAGCCGCTATGCTCAGTACTGTAATTCAGGCAGAAACGCTCACTATTGATCGTATTTTCTCTTCTCCTTCACTTGATGGCAACGCGCCAAGATCACTTAAAGTATCGCCCGATGGAGAGCGAGTAACCTTCCTCAAAGGTAAAGACACCGACTACGAACGCTTAGACTTATGGGAATACCATATTGCGAGCGGCCAAACACGTATGCTGTTTGATTCGAATGACCTTCAAGCGGGTGAAGAAACCTTATCCGATGAAGAAAAGGCTCGCCGTGAACGTATGCGCCTATCGGGCAGTGGTATTGTAAGTTACCAATGGTCTGACGATGGAAAAGCGCTGCTATTCCCATTGGGTGGAGATGTGTATTACCACAAGCTCGGCGAGAAAGGTGCGCAGCAACTGCTAGACACCGAAGCATTCGAAACCGATATTAAGCTGTCGCCAAAAGGTAACTATATTTCCTTTATTCGTGACCAAAACCTTTACGTAAAGCACATTGCCACAGGTAAAGAAACAGCGATCACCACTGAAGGTGGCGGTAACATTAAGTTTGGTATGGCCGAATTCGTAGCTCAAGAAGAAATGAGCAGAATGACCGGCTACTGGTGGTCGCCAGATGAGTCTTTCATTGCTTTTACCAAAGTAGATGAAACCCCTGTTGAAGTGATAACCCGCTCAGAGATCTACGCTGACGAAATTAAACTCATTGAGCAAAAATACCCGAAAGCTGGCACACCCAACGTTATTGTTGAACTGGCTATTCATGAGCTTGCTACTGGCAAAGATACATGGGTTGATTTAGGTGAAGACAAAGACATTTATTTTGCCCGCGGCAACTGGATGTCAGACAGCCAGACATTTACTTATCAATGGCAAACTCGTGACCAGCAAACACTTGAACTTCGCGCATTTAGCACACAAAGCAAAACCCAAAGTGTTCTACTAACAGAAACAAGCCCAACGTGGATCAACTTGCACGATGACTTGTATTTCTTGGGCGCACGCAATCAGTTTGTTTGGGCGTCTGAGCGTGACGGTTTTAAACACCTTTATTTGTACAACAACGACGGTTCGCTGGTGAGTCAGCTTACCAAGGGCAATTGGGTGGTTGATGATGTTGAAGCCATTGACCTTAAAAACAACCTCATTTATTTCAGCGGCCGCAAAGACACGCCCCTTGAAAGCCACCTGTATTCAGTAACACTAGACGGCAAAGACATCACCCGTATTACTGAAGCAGGCGCCTATCACCACGTTGCTTTCAGTCGTGATGCGTCGATTTTTATTGACCGCTTTTCAACGGCTAATACACCTGCGCAAGTTAGCCTAAACACCGCTGCTGGCGAGCGGATCACTTGGCTTGAAGAAAATGCAGTAGTGGAAGGCCACCCGCTTCATCCTTACATGGAAGATTGGACAGCACCTGAGTTTGGCACTATTCAAACCAAAGACGGCGCAGAACTTCAGTACCGTTTGTACAAACCTGAAAACGTAGAGAAAAAACACCCAGTTATTGTTTATCTTTACGGCGGTCCACATGCTCAAGTAGTGACTAACAGCTGGGGTGGAAACCGAGGTCTACTTATGCAGCATTGGGTAGACCAAGGCTACGTGGTGTTCTCGATTGATAACCGAGGTTCAAACTATCGCGGTAAAGCCTTCGAAGACCCTATCTACAAACGCATGGGCTTTATTGAAGTTGAAGATCAAGTGGCTGGTGTCGAGTTCCTTCGCACACTTCCCTACGTAGATGCAGATCGCATTGGCGTTTACGGGCACAGCTACGGCGGCTACATGACACTAATGAGCATGTTCAAAGCGGGCGATCACTTTGCAGCGGGGGTGTCTGGTGCACCGGTAACCGACTGGAGGCTCTATGATACCCACTATACCGAACGCTATATGGGTAACCCCGTTACCGACGATAACGCTTACACGGCATCTTCTGTATTCCCCTACGCAAAAGACTTGAAAGGTCCACTGCTTATTTATCATGGAATGGCAGACGACAACGTATTGTTTACTCACTCTACCATGCTGTACAAGCATCTACAGGATCTGGCAATACCGTTTGAAACCATGGATTACCCGGGTAAAAAACACAGTATTCGCGGTAAGCAAACAGGCATTCACCTGTATAAAACCATTACAAACTTCTTTAATAGAAACTTGCATCCTACGCAAGAGTGATAACAAAAAGGCGATGCTCATGCATCGCCTTTCTCGTCTCAAAATATGGGCCTGTATAGTGAATTTACGAGAACAATTGGTTTGCCAATGTTTTCTGAACAGCTTGAGCACTCGACGCACTAAGCTCTATTTCAAGGGCATCGCTTTTTCCAGACAGCCAAATCTTTAGCTCTGCATCGGTGTCAAAATGGCCGGCAGTTTCCACAACAAATTGAGTAATAGATTTGTACGGAATCGAATGGTAATTAACCTTTCTTCCGGTCAACCCTTGTTTATCAACCAATATTAAACGTTTGTTGGTGAAAACACTTAGGTCTCGTACCAGCTTAAAGGCTGCTACAACACTTTCGTTATCAGATAAAATAGGGCTCAGTTCTTCGTTAACTTCACTGGCATCGGTTTCACTGGCGTTACCCAGTATGGTGTCAAATAATCCCATTTCGCTCTCCTACGCTGACGCGAGATTTGGTGTCCAGCTAATACGATGGGACAAAGGCTTAGGTTTGTCCAGTGCAAAACCTTGCCCAAAGTCGACTCGTAATGCTCGCAAGGCTTCACAAGTTTCATTGTCGCCAACAAATTCTGCCACGGTTTTTTTACCCATGCTGTGAGCAATACTATTGATAGCCTTTACTGTTGCTAGGTCTATTTTGTCATTCACCATGTTTCTGACAAATGAACCGTCAATTTTCACATAATCTACATCAAGGTTCTTCAAATACATAAATGACGACATACCCGCACCAAAGTCGTCTAGTGCGAATCGGCAGCCAAGTGCTCTTAATGTTGAGATAAATAATTTAGCCGCATTTAAGTTGGTAACCGCCGTGGTTTCAGTAATTTCGAAACAGATCTTATTAGCAGGTACGTGACTCGTTTCAACATATTCGACTATTTTTTGAAGGGCAATCTCATCACCCAAGGTTATTCCCGACAAATTTATAGCAACCTTGCCAATTTTAGGTAGGTACTCTGGACTTTCATCTAGTGTCTTCAATGTATTTTCAACTACCCACAGGTCTACCTTGTTCATTAGCCCATGCCGCTCGGCCAAAGGAATAAACAATCCGGGGCTTATCAGTGCGCCATCTTTATTACTTAGGCGAAGTAGAATTTCAAAGTGCTCTAAGGCAGGCTGTTGAAACATGTTACAAGTATTGGTTAGCGGCACAATTGCCTGACTAAACAATTCAAATCCGTTGTACTGTAGCGCATTGTGCAGTGAATTCAGTACGTCATTGTCGTTGTTGTTGGTGGCCAAATGGGCATCCTTGGCCTGATAAACAAAGTAACGATTGCGTCCCAAGTGCTTTGCTTTGTAACAGGCGTTATCTGCGGCTTTTATCAGGTCTGCGGCAGACGTAGCATCGGGATCTATTTCAATAACACCAATACTTGCACCAACGAAGAATAGCTTGTCATCGTATACAAAACGATATTTTGAAATAGCGTCTAATAGCCCATCCAAACGCTTTTTAACGGCGTCTAAAGACTGCCCTCGATAAATAAAACAAAATTCATCACCACCTAACCGCGCTAACAAGTCGGTCTCACTGATGTGCTGAGCGAAGAGCGCAGAGACTTCTTTTAACAGTTTATCACCTGCGGGGTGCCCGCAACTGTCGTTCACCAACTTAAAGCGGTCCATATCCACAAAGCACATTACGCCCAAGCTTTTGGTTGCCTTCTTACCCTCTTGATGGATATCTTGTGCCGTTGGCGTATCAGCGGACAAAATGCTTTTTAACTCGTTATCAAATGCGTATCGATTCAATAAACCGGTCAATTGATCATGGTTTGCTTGAAATGCGACCTCAGCTTGAAGGGCATGTTCTTTGGTAACATCCCTTACCGTGAGCGCAATCGTGTCTGCGGCCTTAACCACCTGCACTTTAATCCAGTCTGGACTGATAATATCTGAGGTTATAGACACATATTGCTCAAAGGGCTCACCGCTCTCAATAACGTGAAGTATTTTCGGCAGTAGTTCGCTATGCCCTAACATGGCAAGTTGTTCAGAAAGGGGCACATTGGTTAGCCTTTCATCTACACCATCGAACAACTGACGGCTGTAGCGATTGGCTTCAACAAGGGCAAAATCACCATTGCGAGGTTGATAAATCAACAGTGCATCTAGTGAAGCATCACTTGCGGTTTGATAACGCTGCTGGCTTACGGTGAGACTTACCGCCCCTTGCATCTGTTTATGAAAAATCCAACTGACTAAAGCAGACATAAAAAGCCCAATAATAGTCAGTAATAGGCCTGGGCGATATTGTCCAGCAATCGACTGCATGGATAGGGTAAATTCCCGTTCAATAAAGGGAAAACTACCAACAGTTACCACAGTGCCATCGTCGATAAATGCACCGCTTGAGAAAAGCTCCTCATTGTTCGCTTTCAATATAAAGTTAAACTGGGGGCCAACTAACTCTCCTAGCATTACGCCTAGAATATTTTGCACATCAAAGCCTGCAACTATGTAGCCATGTTCGGGTTCCTGCGGGCTAATGGCACGTCCAATAAGAATATGATGGTGCCCAGTCAAATTAGAGTATACGAGCGTGCTATCTAGCGCTTCACTCTGAGTCGACACCGCTAGACCAGTTTGTTCCAGCGTAGCGCCATGTAGCGTATTATCTATTCTGGAAGCAAGAGTATTGGTAGGCAGCGCAACCCATTGAATAACTTGATTGCTATCGGCGAAGGTTAAAGAACTAAATCCACGTTGCATTCCCATTAACGAAACGGCTTGCGCATTAAACCAGTCCACCTGATTGGGCTGAAATGTTGGCCAGGTTCGCATCAGGTTATGAATTGCCTGAATACGCTCATTTGAGAAAACCTCTAGACCAATTTTTACTTGCTGAGCAACCGACTGCGCTTTTGAGATGCGAACGCGCTTTTCATCGCGCTCTAGGTACACCCCAGCAGCCACAAACAGCATGGAGAGAAACAGGAACAACACCAGAGGTAAACCATAAACTCGGTGCTCTACTCTTTTTTGCATAACAACGACTCCCCGAGGAAGGATTTTCCACACTAGTTGAGAAATATGAATTTATTATGAATTCGCGGATCCCTCTTTCGAATGATAAGGTATAAGCCTATTACTTGAGTTAATTGGACGATGGGATGAGTGAAATCGTTGATTTTTCAGACATTAGTAAAGCAATGGAGCGGCTTGCGGGAAAGGTAAAACGAACACCTATCGTGGAGTCTAGTTTGCTCAACCGTTGGATGGGACACCGTATTCTTTTTAAAGCTGAGTGCTTGCAAACCATAGGCGCATTTAAAATAAGAGGCGCACTCAATTTTTTATGCCGCTTAGAAGAAGAAGGGAAACTCCCTAAACACATTGTTGCCAATAGCTCGGGCAATCATGCGCAAGCGGTGGCTTATGCAGCCGCGCAGTTTGGTATTCCAGCCACCATTTATACCACTGAATCTGTATCTCCAATTAAAGCAGCGGCCACAGAAGGGTACGGCGCGACTATCAAGCGATTTCCCACGCGACCAGAGGCCGATGAGGCGGTAGCTATTGCTGCGCAAGCTGAAGACACTGTTTGGATCCCTCCGTTTAATCATCAAGACATTATTGCTGGGCAAGGCACTGCCGCACTAGAGGCGCTTGAAGACGTTGAGCAGGTAGATGCCATATTCGCACCTTGCGGAGGCGGAGGGTTACTCTCGGGTACACTTATCGCGGCACGAGAAAAAGCGCCTGACGCATTGGTTATCGGCGCAGAACCCGCCAATGCGAATGATGCATCACAGTCGCTACAAGCTGGGGAGATAGTGGCCTTGTCATCACCCCCTAATACGCTTGCAGACGGTGCTGCGACTCCGGCAGTAGGCGAGCTTACCTTTCCCATCATTCAGCAACTCGACGACTTCTATGAGGTAGATGAAGCGCAGATCGCTTACTGGACTCAGTGGTTACAACACCTACTAAAGCTTCATATCGAACCCACCTGTGCCATGACCATGGCTGCGGTTGCTTCATGGGCCATTAATACACCACCGGGACAAACAGCACTAGTGATGCTTTCAGGTGGAAATATTAGCCAATTGTCCATGCAGGCCATTTGGGAACATGACTATTTGCTCCAGCCTCCAATAATAACAACGGAAGAAGAATAATGAAGATAGCTCGATTTGCTGCGCTGTTTGTCAGTGTATATTTATGTGCCAACACCGCTATAGCAGCAACCTTGGTCTCAAATGTGAAAGGTTATACTCTCGACGAAGCAGGCAAACTCATCACGTTTTCGTCAATACTTATTGAGGAAGGCAAGGTACACTCTTTAAACCCAGAGTTAGCTAGCCTCGACGTTACGGTATCAGACACTATTGATGGCAAAGGACAAGTAATGTTGCCTGGGCTTATCGACGCCCACGGCCACTTACTTGGCTTGGGTGCTAACCTGTTGGAAGTAGATTTGCGTACTGCGTCTAGTGCCGCTGATGCCGCCGATAAAGTCGCTGCCTATGCGTTTGCAAACCAAGGCCAACCGTGGATTACAGGGCGCGGATGGAACCAAGAACTGTGGTCTGATCGGGCATTTCCTCGCGCTAGCGACCTAGACGCTGCGGAACGCTCTCGCCCTGTTTGGCTAACCCGCGTAGACGGTCATGCTGGATGGGCAAATTCAAAAGCCCTTGAGATTGCGGGTATAACCAAAGACACTCCATCGCCTGTGGGTGGCCAAATTATTAAGGATGCCGAAGGCAACCCAACCGGCGTACTGATCGATAACGCCATGGCACTAGTAGAAGCACAAATGCCTACAGCGAGTAATAGTGTTTATGCGAGGCAGCTTGAAGCCGCTGGGCAACATTTGTTGTCATTGGGTATTACGTCTATGCACGATGCTGGGGTAGGTCGAGACGTATACGACTTTTATATTAAGCAAGCACTGCAAGGCGAGATGCCCGTTCGTGTTTATGCCATGATTAGCGCGACTGATCCTGATCTTGATGCTTTATTAGCGAAAGGACCGGTAAGAGATACTCAGGACTTTATCTATATTAGGTCAGTTAAAGCTTATGGAGACGGGGCATTAGGTAGCCGTGGAGCGGCACTCATTGAACCCTATGAAGATGCTCCACATCAACATGGTCTGTTGCTCACACAACCAGAAGATATGGAATCGCTCTTTACTTCGGTCATAAGCGCTGGATTCCAACTCAACTATCACGCCATTGGCGACCAAGCGAACCACGTCGCGCTCAACGAATTTGAATCTACCTTTGCATCTATAGGTGGAAGTGAACTGCGTCACAGAATAGAGCATGCTCAAGTGATTTCAGTCGACGACCTACCTCGCTTTGCAACGCTAGGTGTACTTCCTTCTATGCAGCCCACTCACGCCACCAGTGATAAAAACATGGCTGAGGATCGCATCGGGCAGGAGCGTATGGCTGGCGCCTATGCGTGGAAGACGCTTCTTGATTCGGGTATTCCTCTTCCTCTGGGCTCTGATTTCCCGGTGGAACTGGCTAACCCTTTTTACGGGCTTCACGCTGCGGTAACCCGCCAAGACAGAAACAATCAACCTGTGGCAGGCTGGTATGCACATGAAGCACTTACTCTAGAGCAAGCTTTTAGAGGATTCACATTAGATGCTGCGTACGCTGGGCATATGGAAGACACCCTAGGTACACTCACACCGGGAAAATGGGCTGATTTTATCTTTATTGATAAGGATATATTCGAGTCTGCATCGGAAACACTCTGGCAGCCAACGGTGTTGGCTACGTTTATTGCCGGAAAAAAGGTGTATGAAAAGTAAGTTCGAAATAACACGCGTCTAGTTTTATGAGTAGTTTATCTAGAAATATCAGTGGTATTGGGGCCGCATTACTCGTGCTAAACGGGTTAATTGGTGCGGGCATTTTTGCATTACCTGCCAAAATGGCCACCCAGTTGGGCAGCTTTAGCCCTTGGGTATTTATTATCTTTGGGCTTTTTATGCTGTCCATTGTGTGGTGCTTTGGTAAGCTTGTTGCAGCTTATCCTCGTACCGGCGGCCCTGTTGAGTATGCCAACGCGGGCTTCGGTCGTGCAGCATCTTTTCAAACAGGCTTCATTTACTATTTAGCTCGGGTAACCGCAATAGCGGCCAATATGCATGTATTGCTTTTATATGCGGGCTATTTGTGGCCAGAGTTGAATAATGGCGTAATTAAAGGTGTAGCAATAATCTGCATAACTGGATTACTCATCTGGGTAAATGTCACCGGTCTGAAAACAGCCATGCGCTCACTTAACAGCGTATCCTTGCTGAAAATAGTGCCGCTCATCGCACTTTTGGTATTTGGCTTTTTGCAATTAGAATTCAGTGCAATTCAACAAAGCACTATTCCTCCATTAGATGCTATTTCAGCGGGCGCATTACTTACACTGTATGCTTTTATTGGTTTTGAAACTGTGGTTGTCACTAGTGGTGAAACTCGCTCTCCCGAAAAATCGATCCCAAGAGCGCTTTTACTCACGGTAATGAGTATCGCGTTATTTTACTTTTTGGTTCAGTGGCTGTATTGGGAAGTGGTTGGCGGCCAGCAGTTTGAAAATGCACCTTTAGTCACACTTGCCAATATCGTATTTGGTAAGACAGGCGGGCTAGTGATGACAGCAACGGCTGTGATATCGGTTGCTGGTAACTTACTCGCCAATATGATTTCTACATCGCGCTTAACCTACGCCATGGCCGTTGAAAAGCAAGTCCCAGCTTTCTTGGCTAAAGTACATCCCACCTACGCTACGCCGCATATTTCCATATTGATATTGGGCATAGTCGCCGGTTTACTCGCTCTGAGTGGAAGTTTCGTATGGTTAGCCGTAGCCAGTGTACTTGCTCGCCTAGTAGTTTATGCTGTATGTATTTTGGTGTTAATGAAATACCAACGCACACATGGCGCATTGTTGTTTGAACGCTGCTTACCTGTGGTGGCTTTAGTGGTGTGCGCATGGTCAATTGCTCAATCAACAACAGAGTCTTGGCTTTTTCTAGTAGGTGAAATAGCGCTCGGAGCAATATTGTGGCTTACCTGGTCCAGGTTAGGAAACAAAGCATAAAAGAAAGCCCTGGAGTCCATCACTTCAGGGCTTTCTAAACTAGGCGTCTGTGTAGAGCGTTTTAATCCAGCGCTCAGTGGTAATAAAGTTCCAATTCCAAGTCCCCCACTTCTCATCCAAGCCAGATTTTACAACGTCTTCTACGCTCATTCCCTCGGCTTTCTTTGCTTTCACAAAGGCCAAGGTTTCTTCAATCATCGCTAAAAACGCGGCGTACTCTGCTTTACTACTCACCTTGCCGTGGCCGGGAATGATCAGTGTTTCATCACTAATCTTATCAAGAAGGATCCGCACAGAATCCATGTAACCTTCAACACTTCCGCCAGCCCCTAAATCTATGTAAGGAAACATGCCGTTGAAGAATAAATCCCCCGTATGCAATACATCGGTTTTTTCAAACCACACTACACTGTCACCATCGGTATGTCCCGTGGGCAAGTGTATGACGTGAAGCACATCATCATTAAAATAAAGTTTTATACCGTCTTCGTAAGTCACTGTAGGCAATGCATCCGGTTCAACTTCTTCATCATTTGCCAGACGTACTCGAACATTGCTGTGGGCAAAAACAGTTGCGCCTTTGTGAGAATGAAAAAATGCATTCGAACCAGTATGGTCACCGTGATAATGGGTATTGATCACATATTTGGGCGCGTCGCTACCCAACTTGCCTAGTTCAGCGGCAATCTTTTCCGCTAACGGAGCAAACTGATCGTCGATAATCAAAATGCCGTCATCGCCAGCCGACACACCAATGTTCCCACCAAAACCAGTTAGCATGTGTACGTTACCTTTTACTTGCTCGGCGGTAACCTCTACGTTGTCGAATCGACTTTGCGCTTGTACTGCCACACTTATAAGACAAAGAACCAGTGCTACACCATAGGAGACTATTGTTTTCATAATATTTTCCGTTTCCATACTATTGATACATACACTATGGACGAATTATTCCTTTAGATCATTTTCCTCTTTTGGTATTTCACTCACGTATGCAAAGCGCGGTACTCTTTGGCCCTGAATCTCTACCGTCTCAAAGAACATATCAAATGGGCGCACCCATAACTTTTTCTCGCCGTAACATGGACGATATACCACCAATGAAGACTCATCTTCTGAATGGGTGGCAACTTCGTAAACATCGTAGAAAGCCCCTTTGTAATGCTTATAGCGACCTGGGCGAAACTCTTTAATCAACTTATTTACTCCTAAAAGGGAAACGATAACTGGGTGATATCTTGAGATTGGGATAATCCCACATGCAAACCCACTAATCTAACACCTCGTCCACGAGAACGGCTATAGGCTTCTTGTAGTAACGTAAGAAAATACCCTTCGTCGAAACCTTCTTGGCGATGCTCTACCGTAGTTTGTTGGAAGTCTTGAAACTTCAATTTCACACCAAGAGTGCGAATACCAATACGATTTCCATGTTGTTCTTTGTGGCGGCTAATACGAGACTTTAAGGTCTCTAATAACTTGGGCACCAACGACTCACATTCTTCCACACTACTTAAATCGGCACTAAGGGTACGCTCAACACCAATGGATTTGCGATCTCGAGATACACACAACTCTCGCTCATCAATACCATGTGCTCGCTCCCATAACACATCTCCAAATTTACCGAATAATTTTTGCAGTTCTTTTTTGGGGAATTTCCTAACATCCTCACAAGAGTGCAATCCAAGCCTATTGAGCTTTAACAAGGTAACCTTACCTACCCCTGGAATTTTTTTAAGGGACATTGCTTTTACAAAGCTATCTAGGTGTTGTGGAGTAACGACACAAATGCCATTAGGTTTATTCTCGTCGCTTGCAACCTTAGCAACAAACTTGCAGGATGCGACACCAGCAGACGCTGTAAGACCTAACTCTCGCTCAATACGCTGGCGGATTGCTTGAGCAATACAGGTTGCACTGCCTTTAAAATGGGGGCTATCGGTGACATCTAAATAGGCTTCATCAAGTGACAAGGGTTCAATAATATCAGTGTAATCTGCAAAAATTGCCCTAATGCGCTGGGACTCTTTTGCATACACCTCCATTCTTCCTTTCACTAACGTAAGGTTTGGGCATAGCTTTAGGGCTTGAGCTGTGGCCATGGCAGAACGAACACCAAATTTGCGAGCTGGATAATTGCATGTGGCAATAACACCTCGGCGGTCTGAACTACCGCCAATGGCAATGGGAATGTTTTTAAGCGCAGGATTGTCACGCATTTCCACGGCGGCATAAAAACAGTCCATATCTACATGAATGATTTTACGTTGGCTCATTACAGCGTACACCAATAACTGTATATAAAAACAGTATAGCAATGTACTTTGTGTGAATAAAGCTCCCTGTAATAACTATTTAATCGCCAAAGCCACCGCCTCATCAACCGGTAAAGGCCTATAAAACAAGAAGCCTTGAGCTTCTACTAAGCCAATTTGTTGCAGTAAAACTCTTTGCTCTTCTGTTTCAACGCCTTCCACTACAATTTGTTTGTCTAGCTCTTTTATAATACTCACAATGCCTTTTAAAAGTGCGTAGGAACGCGTGTTCGACACAATATCCGCTAAGAAAATACGATCGATTTTAATCACATCAAGAGGCATATTAAGTAAGTAGCCCAGCGACGAAAACCCTGCGCCAAAGTCGTCTAAACAAATAACAAACCCGTGGTCAGATAGTGACTGCAAACGTAGAATGGATTGGTCAGAGTGAATGAGTGCATTCTCGGTAATTTCAACCTGCACTTTGTCTACACTCACTTTGTGCTGGCGAAACACATCAATCAAATCACCTACGAACGCTTCGTGATTCAAAGAATTCGCAGATACATTAAATGAAATAGGTAGGTTGAGATCTGGGTTAGCATTGACAATTTCGCACACGTGATTGGCTACGTACATATCTAAATCGTAGTACATGCCAGACTTTTCTACGGAAGTAAGAAATGCGCCCGGAGGGATCATTCCCTTCTCTGGATGATGCCAGCGAATCAGTGACTCGTACCCAACAACCTTGGCGGTTTTCATATCTACCTTAGGCTGTAATACCAAAAAGAGTTCTTTTTTCTCAAAGCCCAAACGCAAGTCGCTCAGTATGGTCATACTCTTGCGAGACTCTACCTCGTATGATTCGTCAAAGTTTTGCCCCGAGCCACGTTTTGTGGTTTTTGCCACATGAAGTGCCAATTCCGCCTGTCTGAGCATGTTTGCGACATCGTTGCTTTTACAGGGCATATCACTTTGGCACAAGCCCACAGTTAACCCTAAGCGGATAGACTGACCATCAACCAACATGGGCCTAGAACATTGCACGGCAACTTCGTGAGCTGTTTTAGTATTGCTATAAGTAAGCACGGCAAAAACATCAGCATGAATACGTGCAACCAACGCGTTATGACCATAAAGTTCTTTGACCACATCTGCGAACTTGCTGAGGATTGTGTTACCGAATTCGTAACCCAATGAAGTAATAATTTCGTGAAAATAGTCAATATCAATGAGGTAGAGCGAGCAACTGTTATCAGCCTGCGCTAAGTAACGTACTCCTTCTTGAATTAACCCTGTGCGATTGTGCAAACCTGTTAGTTCATCGGTAAATGCCGCCTGATTGAGATAGCTAAAATACTTAGCGTTCTCTAACCCTAGCGCAACATTCATACAGAATAGCTGTAATAGCTCCTGATCGGCGCTTTCTAACCCTTCAGTATTGTCTGTGGCGATTACGCCTTCCCATCCCGCAGGTGTACTTAAATAAACGCACCCGTAGTGCTCGTCAAATTGGTGCTTCTTTTCCTCCAACGCTTTGCAAGCCAGTGCCATTTCGTCTAATCCATCTCGAAGCGTTGTTATATCCTTGCCGTAGTAATCCTTGTACTTGGTATTTGCTGCAACCACGTAATAACCCTGAGGCCCTTGTCGAAAAAGTTGGTTTTCCACATTTGGCCGCTGGGATACGCAAAACATACTATTGGCACCAAGGTCAAACAAAGCGTCAATTTGTTCCAAAACGCCAGATGAAAACTCGTAAACTGCCCGCTCTTGCATAAGCATGGCAGAAGCCTTGATGATTGAGCGAAGACCATTGCGACTGTTTTCTATGGTTTCTAGCTGTTGAAAGCTTCGAAGCGCCGTAGCAACTGCGGTAAACAACTTTTGTCGTGTGAGCTCACTCTTGGTTTTGTAGGAGTTTATTTCATACTTAACAATAACGTCTTCTTCTGGCGCGTAGCCCGCTTGCCCTGTACGAAGAACAATTTGTAACACTTGGTTTTCCAGTTCACTTCTTATGCGATCAACAAGTAACAAACCCGCATCAGAAGTTTCCATCACTACATCGAGTAAAACCACCGCCATATTCGGGTTGTTTTTGATAAGCTCAAACCCTTCTTTAGCGCTATAAGCTTTTACAAAAGTTAATGGTCTGTCATATAGCGTTACCCCACGCAATGCCAGTTCTGTTGCAGCATGAACCGAAGGCTCATCATCTATAATGCCAATTACCCATGGCTCGATATTACACCGACTCTCTTCAATATCTTCTGGCTCATCATCCAGAAAACTAATAAAGTCATCAGACATGTTCAACTTCTCCTGGTGCAACTAAAGGAATATTAATGATAAATTGAGAGCCCTGATTAAGCTCACTCTTGGCCCGTACTTTTCCACCCAAGACTCTCTCTACAATATTAAATATGATGTTTAACCCCAAACCAGATCCCCCCTGACCAAAGCGCGTAGTAAAAAACGGGTCAAATGCCTTTTCTAGTGCTTCTTGTGTCATGCCGACACCATTGTCCTTAACCGTAATTTCAACGTGAGTTTGGTTAGCTGTCATCACAGCATTGATCTCTATTAAACCTTGCTGATCACTTTTAAAGGCATGTACTACGGCATTTTCAAAAAGGTTTGTTATCACCTGCCCCAACGGGCCGGGATAGCTATCTAAGGATATCTGCTCTTTAATGTTGAATTGGTATTCTATGGGCTGGTTTTTTATTTTGTGCTTTAAAGTATCCAGAACACTGGTAATCACTTCCTCTAAGTCAAAGTTAGCGCGACTCTCACTTGCTTGATTTACCGCCACCCCTTTAAAACTTTGAATAAGGCCAGCCGCTTTTTCTAAGGCGGGCAACAGTACATTGAATGCTTCGGAGGTTTCATTTTCAAACTTATCGACATCCGAGCGGCGTAATTGACCTGTCTTCAATTGTTCGATAAATGAAGCTACACTCTGTTGCAGGGTACTCCCCATCATCACAGAGATCCCCAACGGAGTATTTATCTCGTGGGCGACACCAGCAACTATATTCCCCAGTGACGCTAACTTTTCTTGTTGAACCAAACTTTCTTGCGCTGACTGCAAGCTCTTCATGTTGGTTTCGATAATTTCTCTTTGCTTGTTTTGTTTGTGCAAATACTCTGCAAATAATTGCTCCATGTGCTGTAGTACATGATTAAAAACCCAAAACCCAATAGCAGATGCCACCAGAATAGAGGCTAAAATGAATAGAATGTCATTTCTTCTTGTAGCTAAACTTTCGGTGATATCACGTACTATGATTTGCTTGGCGATAAATTCACCGTGGTAATCGTATGTTGGTCTAGAAGAGAATGCCCGATTATCTGAAATCAAACCTATCACTAAGTCTGTATTGTTGTGTGATGCCAATGAGGGGATCTCACTAAAATCGACACTGTCTAGCACGGCTGGCGTACTGTACTGAAGCGTATAATTAGCTAACCGATTACCATCGCTATGACGCTCTGTCAGTGAAAAAATGGTTTCTGAAGTTGTGTTGATCAGTCGTTGGGTTTGAAATACATCGATAATCTCTACGTTGAATTGCGCCTGAGTTTTCTTAATAACATGGCCTATTTCCATGCCAGCTTCGATATACCCAACCACTTGCGATTCAGAAAACACCGGTGCGACCGTCCTCAGTGTTAACACACCATGTTTGCCTAGCTCCAAACCAGACACGGCTATATTAAAACGCATTGCATCTGCAAGGGTGTACCTGTTAATAAAGTCGCCGTTATTAGAAGGCCCATGAGCTCGGTAGATAACCACTTTATCTAAACCATAAAAACTCAAATGTGTAATATTGTGAGACGCATTGACAGCGAGGTAAAACTCATCGGCAAGTGATGCAAAATCATATGACTGAGTGTTAAAAGCACCTTGTATATCAGGACGCAGAGCAAGGGAATTTATCAACAGTGCTTGCAGGCTGGACTGGCTTTTTATCTCGGCATCAAAATAACGGTATATATCTTGGGTATCCTGCTCAAGAGTACGTTCAAAGATACGGTGAGTTGAGTTATATGAAAGGACTAAAACAGCAAGTACGACAACACTAGTCACACATGAAAAAACAGTGAGTAACGGTCGCCGAAATTTATGGCTTTTTTCAATTTTGTATGCGAGATGACTGATCAACCAAGAGAACACAAATAATAGCGCTATGTGGATATTCACTACACTAAATACTTGTTCAAAACTGAGAAAAGTCAATGTTAAAACAGCATTTTAACCCATTGGTATAAAGGATTAACCATGCCCTTCATAAAGGGAAAGTAAATGCTAGTTCAATAAAACAAACGCCCAGTTGAATTTTCATCTTAACTGGGCGCAATTGTTGATATACGAGGCTAATTTAACGCTACAAAATTTGGTTTTGTTTCCACTCAGCTAGCTTCTTCTCTCTGGCTTCTTCTTTTTCCATACGCGCTTTTTTACGGTCGCAAGGCTCAGGGCAATCACAGGCTTTCTCGATACCAATAGAACCCAAGCCACCGCAGCTGCCAGAAATTGACTTGCGTTGCACTAAATAGCCTACAGCCATGGCAACAACCACCAATAGGAAGAACACAAATGCAAGAATGAATGTAGACATGGGGTACCTCTTAGTTTTTCACGTCGACAAGTTTATCAAATTCTGAAGATATGTACTCTTCAAATCCGTCGTCAGTTCTTCTTATTAAGAATACGGCCAGCTTTTCTTGCTCTGCTATCGCTTTTGCACGATCCCAGCCCATCACATTAAATGCCGTTGCCAATCCGTCTGCGGTCATAGATGAAGGATGAACAACGGTTACCGCAACAAGGTTGTGTGTAATAGGCTTACCAGTATTTGGGTTAATTAAGTGGGAATAACGTACACCGTCTTCTTCATAGTAATTACGATAATCACCTGAAGTGGCGATTGCATTTTCCCCCACCGACACTAGTTTTTGAATCGCACGCTCTGTGGATACGGGTTTTTCGATTGCAATGATCCACTCACTACCGTCACCACGCTCCCCTTTAACACGCATCTCACCACCAATCTCAACCAGGTAGTTAGCAAGGTTATGAGATTCTAAAATACGGGCCACTTCGTCAACACCATAGCCTTTTGCGATAGTCGACAAGTCTACATATGTCATCGGGTGTGACTTTTGAATAACACCATCAGACAGTGAAATTTTGTCATACCCAACATACGCGCGAATGTCGTCAATCTGCTGCTGTGTTGGAATAGTCTCCGGTTGCTTGTTAGGACCAAACCCCCACAAATTAACCAATGGACCAACAGTTACATCCAAAACACCGTTGCTCAGTCTTGCTAAGCGAAGCGCCTCTTCTACTACAAAATGCGTGTCTGGTGATATGGCAAAGTCATCGGTGTAACGATATTGGTTGAATCTCGACAGCTCTGATGTGGGATCATACGTAGACATTTTCTTATTAACATCTACTAACCTTTCATCAATTTGTTGCTGTAGCTGGTCTATCTCAATACCGTCAACCACAACGTATTTCACATTGTAAGTCGTTCCCATGGTGTTGCCTTGCAAGTGCACAACAGGCAACGGGTCTTTACTACAACTGGCAAGTACAAGTATTCCCACAGCAAGTGCTGCGAGTATTATTCTAATGGCAAAACGGGTCACTGATTAATTCCTTCAGTCCACAAAAAAGGGGGCATATGCCCCCTTTCTAATTTTTTACTTTGAGGGGTTAGCCACCAAAGTCATCTAGCATGATGTTTTCATCTTCAACACCTAGATTCTTAAGCATGTCGATAACCGCTGCGTTCATCATAGGTGGTCCACACATGTAGAACTCACAATCTTCTGGCGCTGGGTGGTCTTTCAAGTAATTCTCGAGGAGTACTTGGTGGATAAACCCAGTGTAACCTTCCCAGTTGTCCTCTGGTTGAGGATCAGAAAGGGCTACGTGCCAATCAAAGTTTTCGTTCTCTGCTGACAACTCGTCAAAGTCTTCTACGTAGAACATTTCACGTAGTGAACGGGCACCGTACCAGAAGCTGATCTTACGGTCAGACTTCAAGCGGCGAAGTTGGTCAAAGATGTGCGAACGCATAGGCGCCATACCAGCACCACCACCAACAAATACCATTTCTGCGTCAGTGTCTTTAGCGAAGAACTCACCAAACGGACCAGAAATAGTTGCCTTATCACCCTCTTTAAGGCTCCAGATATAAGACGACATTTTACCCGCTGGAAGGCTAAGGTTATTAGGCGGCGGCGTAGCGATACGCACGTTAAGCATAATAATGCCTTCTTCTTCTGGATAGTTAGCCATAGAGTAGGCACGAATAGTTTCGTCATCTACCTTTGACTCGATATCGAAGAAGCCAAAGCGTTCCCAATCACCACGGTACTCGTCTGGAATATCAAAGTCTTTGTACTTAACGTGGTGCGCAGGTGCTTCAATTTGGATGTAACCACCAGCACGGAAAGGAACGCTCTCTCCATTTGGAATAGCCAATTTAAGCTCTTTGATGAAAGTTGCTTTGTTGTCGTTAGAAATAACTTCACAATCCCACTTCTTAACACCAAATACTGATTCTTCTAGCTCGATGTCCATGTCTTGCTTAACCGCAACCTGACATGACAAACGGCAACCTTCACGGGCTTCACCTTTAGTGATGTGGTCTAGCTCAGTAGGTAGAATTTCGCCACCACCTGAGTGCACGTCTACACGACACTGGCCACAAGAGCCACCACCACCACAGGCTGACGATACAAAATAGCCAGCATCGGCTAGTGCACCAAGAAGTTTACCGCCTGGCGCTGTTTTGATTGCTTTGTCTGGATCACCGTTGATGGTGATAGTAACGTCACCAGAAGGTACCAATTTCGACTTGGCAAACATGATGATAAATACCAGCGCCAAAACAATGGCAATAAACATGCCGACGCCAAGATAAATTTCTAATTGATTCATTTATATGCTCCCAAGCTTGATTACAGCTGAATACCAGTGAACGACTGGAAGCCCAACGCCATCAGACCAGCGATCATGAACACAGAGCCAAGACCACGGATACCATCAGGCATGTCAGCATATTTCAGTTTTTCACGCACAGCAGCAAGAAGTACGATGGCGATTGCCCAACCCATACCACTACCTACGCCGTAAACTACACTTTCGGTCAAATTGTATTCACGTTGAACAGCAAAGGCTACACCACCGAAAATTGCACAGTTAACCGTAATTAGCGGAAGGAAGATACCCAACGCGTTGTAAAGTGCAGGGAAAAACTTATCCAAGCTCATTTCCAAGATTTGAACTAATGCAGCGATAACGCCGATAAAGGTCAAAAAGTTAAGGAAACTTAAGTCTGCATCAGGAAGGCCTGCCCATGCCAGTGCACCTGGCGCAAGCAAATTCACATATATAATCTGGTTAACAGGAACCGAGATACCAAGTACCACAATAACAGCAACACCCAGCCCCATAGCTGTCTTAACTTTCTTAGATACCGCCAAGAAGGTACACATACCCAAGAATAGTGATAACGCCATGTTCTCAACAAAAATTGAGCGAACAAACAACGATAAATAATGTTCCACGACTTACTCCTTAGGCTCTACTTGCGCTGGACGGATGGTACGGATAAACCAAATCATACCGCCGATGAGGAAGAACGAGCTAAATGGAAGAATCAGTAGACCGTTACCTTGATACCAACCACCGTTTTGTACTAATGGAAGGATTTCGAAACCAAGGATAGTACCAAAACCAAACAGCTCTTTGATTGTACCAATAACAATCAAGATGAATGAGTAGCCAAGACCATTACCAATACCGTCTAGGAAACTCATCAATGGAGGACTCTTCATCGCGTAAGCTTCTGCGCGCCCCATTACGATACAGTTGGTAATAATCAGACCAACGAATACCGACAGCTGCTTAGAAATCTCATAGGAATATGCCTTCAAGATTTGGTCAACTACGATTACCAAAGACGCGATAATAGTCATTTGGATAATAATACGTACACTTGATGGTATCTGGTTACGAATTAACGAGATAAACAAGTTTGAAAACGCCACTACGGCCGTAAGTGCCAAAGACATTACCAATGCTGTTTCAAGCTTTGTAGTAATCGCCAAGGCTGAACAAATCCCTAATACCTGTAAGGCAATTGGGTTGTTGTCAAGAATCGGCCCAAAGAGCGCCTTCTTCATTTCTTTAGTATCTGCCATGAGACTCTCCTTATGAACGCCACGCTTGAGTCTTCAGGAATGGGCCAAAGCCCTGCTCGCCAACCCAGTAAAGAATGGTGTTTTCTACACCGTTACTGGTAAGGGTTGCACCTGATAAAGCGTCGATGGTGTATGGGTTAGATGGGTTAGCGTTTTTCACTACACGGAAAGCAACATCGCTGCCTTCGAATAGTTTTTTACCATCCCATTTCGCCTGCCATGCAGGGTTTTGAACCTCACCACCAAGTCCCGGTGTTTCTTTTTGCTGGTAGTAGATCAATTCACGCACAGTTGCGCCATCTGCATCCAGCGCTAAGAAACCATACATAAGGTCCCAAAGGCCGCTTCCATGTACCGGAAGAATTACGCGAGTCACTTCACCTGCGTCGTTACTTACTAGATATACACTAGCGATTTTAGCGCGACGCTGAAAACCAACGTTACTACCTTCAACCTTTACACTAAGGTCATCGACTTTAGCGGCTTTGTACATATCGTAGTTTGCAGAAGGAGCATCTACAAATTGGCCCGTTTCAAGGTCAACAAAGCGCTCTGCGATTTGACCTTCAAATGTGCTTTCGATGTCACTGTTGCTCATACCCTGTTCGTACAAGCCAGCGGCGGTTAAAATGTTGCTCTTCTTATCAAGTGCAGCGTTAGTTTGTTGTAGTGAACGCAAGCCAACCGCAGCGCCAGATACAACAATTGAGCACACTAAACACACGGCAACAACAATACCGACTGTTTTTCCTAAAGATTCTTTTTTAGCCGACACGTGCTACCCTCCGCTTGATATTGCTCTGCGCAACGAAATAGTCGAACAATGGCGCCCAAAGGTTAGCAAATAAGATTGCTAGCATTACACCTTCTGGGAAGGCTGGGTTAAGGACGCGAACAAGTACCGTCATAAAGCCAATGAAGATACCGTATGCCCACTTACCTTGATTGGTAAATGACGCAGATACCGGGTCAGTTGCCATAAAGAACATACCGAACGCCAAACCACCTACAACAAAGTGCCAATGTGCAGGCATTTCAAACATCATATTCGTGTCGCTGCCAATCATGTTCAATAAGGTTGCAAAGAACGCCACGCCCACAGCAACACCAGCAACAATTCGCCAGCTAGCTATGCGCATATACATGATGAACAACCCACCAATCATAATAGCCAATGCAGACACTTCACCAGCAGAACCAGATATAGTACCAATGAACGAGTTCATCCACAGTTCCATGTTGCTGTAGTCTAGGTTGCCAGAAGCCGCTTGGCTTAGAGACGTTGCACCTGAGTAACCGTCTGCAGCGACCCAAACTTGGTCACCAGAGATTTGCGCAGGATAAGCAAAGTAAAGGAAAGCACGACCAGATAGTGCTGGGTTAAGGAAGTTACGGCCTGTACCACCGAAGACTTCTTTCGCAATAACAACACCAAAAGTAATACCCAAAGCAACTTGCCATAATGGAATAGTTGCAGGTAGGGTTAACGCGAACAGCACAGAGGTTACGAAGAAACCTTCGTTAACTTCGTGCTTACGCACTGAGGCAAAAAGTACTTCCCAGAAACCACCAACAACGAAGGTCGTTGCATAAATAGGTAACCAGAAGCATGCGCCGTAGAAGAACAAGCCCAACACACCAGCATTGGTTAAATCACCACCTAGTGCGGTAAAAATCGCTGCCTGCCACGTATCAGGTAAAGTACCTGCACCAGCGGCAATAGCGTCTTGCGCTTGAAAACCAATATTGTACATACCGAAGAACATAGCTGGGAATGTCGCCATCCACACCATGATCATGATACGTTTAAGATCAATGCTGTCACGAACGTGCGTGCCAGCTTTGTTTACTTTACCCGGCGTGTAGAAGATAGTCGCAGCAGCTTCATAGAGCGCATACCACTTTTCGTACTTACCACCCGGTTCAAAATCCGGTTCGATTTTTTCTAAATACGCTTTCAAACCCATGACTTAACCCTCTTTCTCAATAGTGGTCAAAACGTCACGCAAGATTGGACCGTATGAATATTTGCCCGGGCATACATAAGTACACAATGCCAAATCTTCTTCATCCAACTCAAGGCAACCCAATGATTGAGCACCGTCACAATCACCAGAAATCAAATCACGCAGTAGTAGCGTTGGAATGATATCTAGTGGCATAACGCGTTCGTAGTTACCAATTGGCACCATAGAACGTTCAGAGCCATTGGTAGTGGTTGTCATGTCAAACTTCTTACTTCCGTTCAAGTGACCTAAATAGGCACGAGTAACAGAATGTTGGTTTGATCCAGGAAGAATCCAGCCTAAGAATTTCTTCTCGCGGCCTTCTTTAAGAATAGAAACTTGCGTGTGGAAGCGCCCCAAGAACGCATGAACACCTTGTGCTGTAGTTCCGTTTAAAACAGAACCAGACACAACGCGAATTTCACCGTCTACTTGTTCGTTTGCCGTTAACTCTGATAAGTCAGCGCCAACTACAGTGCGAACTAGACGAGGGTTAGTCGCAGCAGGGCCACCAATTGCCACTACGCGACGGTTGTCTAATTCGCCCGTTGTTAACAACGAACCAATAGCCAATACGTCTTGGTAGTTTAGGTGCCAGACCTGCTTATTCATACCCGCAGAATCAAGGTAGTGAATGTGTGTACCTGCCAAACCAGCAGGGTGTGGCCCGCCAAATTCTTCTACGTCTACTGCGGCGTCGCCAGTAGAGATAGATGCACCAGGTGCCTTACACACGTATACCTTACCACCACTTAGTTGAGTAAGTGCTTTAAGACCATTTACGAAATCGTCAGAACGCTCACCAACAATCACTGCGGGGTCCGCAGCAAGTGGATTGGTGTCGATTGCGGTAACGAAAATGGAGCTTGGCACCGAGTCAAGTGCTGGTGACTTACTGAATGGACGAGTACGGAACGCTGTCCATAAACCCGATTCAACTAGGATTGATTGAAGTTGCTCGCGTGGTGTGCTTGCAATCTTGTCAGCTGCAACCGTATCAAACTTAACAGCGTCGTCGCCGTTCACTTTGATAACTACAGATTGAAGAACGCGTTTTGCACCACGGTTAACCTCTACCACCTCACCCGCTGCTGGTGCAGTGAATTTTACTCCAGGGTTCTTTTTATCTACAAAAAGAACCTGGCCTTTCTTCACTACATCACCAACTTGGATGTGCATGGTAGGGCGCATACCCACATATTCTTCTCCCAGAATGGCAACGCGAGACACAGAAGCTCCATCGGAGATATCCTGCGTCGGCGCTCCCTCAATTGGGAGGTCGAGACCTTTCTTGATTTTTATCATATGTAATCGCACTACTTTAATAGAAATACCCTTTTGCATGACCGCAGACAAGCTGCCTGTCAGCATGCGAAAACGCATTTACTACAGATATAAACATCTTCATTATGATAGTAGGAAACGAACAAAAGAGTACTGGTATGCCTGATTTATAAGTCCAGAATCTACGTCGTTCCTGATGTATACCGCTAATTAGCCGTACGCTATAACTTGACCGGCTACAGAAAACTTCTCACTTTTTATTTTTGTAGTTTGTAAGAATCGTCTGCGCCGCAGCGCTTTAAGTGAGAAATTAGACCCCACTTAATTTCGGGATTTTAGCATTAACCACTGGGTTTGTGCTATGCAAATCAAGGATAAACAGGAAATTTTCCAAAATTAACTGTAAAGCCTGCGTAATTACGCGGTGTTGTGTAATTCTTAAATATAGTTAAGTCACAAAAAAAGCCGTCGCGAACGACGGCTTTGTCATTGAGATGGTTTTTACCAACTTGCGAGCGTGTCTACGTCTTGCTCATAGTCGACAGAGGCAATATCGAATCCGAATAACTTTAAGAACTCGTGATGATAGCCAGCATAATCGCTTAATTGGTGAAAGTTTTCCTGCGTTACTTGATTCCACAGTGCTTCGATTTTTGCTTGAGTGGCGTCGTTAGTTTCTTTGCCATCCATACGGTAACGGTTGTTGTCGTCAAAGGTAGGCGACTCACCGTATAAGCATTCGGTAAACAAACCAAAAATTTGCTCAATACAGCCTTCGTGTGTGCCTTCTTCCTTCATGACTTTGTAAATCAAAGAGATATACAGAGGCATAACAGGAATAGCTGAACTAGCCTGCGTTACTAAGGCTTTCAGCGAGCTTACGTTAGCTTCAATTTTCAAGCTACTGTGTTTAGCAATAATTGTCGCGGCAGCGCGATCGAGATCTTCTTTCGCCTTACCTATGGTGGCTTGCCCATAAATAGGCCATGTTAGTGCTTTACCAATATAGGTATAAGCAGTGGTTTTGCAGCCCTCTGACAATACACCAGCCGCAGCCAATGCATCCATCCAACGCTCCCAATCTTCGCCACCCATCACTTTGATGGTGTCAGCAATTTCTTGGTCGTTAGCTGGTTCAAGAGTAACTTCATGAACCTTGTCTTTATCGGTATCGTAAGTTTTAGTTGTATAGGTATCACCTACCGGCTTCAGCGTCGACTTGTAGGTTTCTCCGGTCACTGGGTCGGTGCGGCGAGGAGAGGCCAAGCTATAAATCACTAAGTCTATTGAACCTAAATCAGCTTTGATTTTTTCAATAGTTTGTGTTTTGAGCTCATCAGAGAAAGCATCGCCATTTAGGGTCTCAGCATATAACCCCGCGTCTTTCGCTTGTTGATGGAAGGCAGCAGTATTGTACCAACCCGCAGTTCCGGTTTTGCGCTCAGTGGGGGCTTTCTCGAAGCAAACACCCAAGGTTTTAGCACCATAGCCAAACGCGGAAGTAATTCTTGATGCTAAGCCGTAGCCGGTTGAGCTACCAATCACAAGAACATTTTTAGGGCCGTCACCAAACCCAGATTGAGATTTGATGTAGCTAATTTGTTCTGCAACTGACGTTGCACAACCAACAGGGTGTGCGTTTGTGCAAATAAAGCCTCTGACTTTAGGCTTAATAACCATATTTATTTTCCTTTTTATTGCGTGCGGCTATTGTAATGGTGCCAAGAGTTATAACAACTCGGAGCAGATGCCCAGTAGCACTTTTGCGTATACCAAAAACATGCTCGAATGCGCAAAGCCAAGCCCTTCGCGCACTTTAGAACATTGTTACTCGTTACCACTCTCGCGATTTTCGTAATAGGTATGCTCAGACAGCGCATGATACGCCGACACATCTTTGAAAAAGGCTTGATACGCTTGGTAAATTCGAGCAAAAGTTTCATCTTCGGCAGATTGTCGCTCCATAACTCGTACTGTAGCGGCTTTCAGTGCTTTCATAACATCTTCTGGTAGCGCTTTTACCTGCACCCCATGTTCGTTGATTAGCGTTTGAAGTGCGTTGTTATTTCTAGCCGTGTATTCGTCAAGCATGTCTTGATTTACTGCTCTTGTTGCCACACGAACGATAGCCTGCAAATCGCTAGGTAGCTCATTGTACGCCGCTTCGTTAACAATAAACTCCAACATAGTACCTGGCTCATGCCAGCCAGAGTGGTAGTAATAGTCTGCCGCGCGATAAAGGCCAAATGCCAAATCATTATACGGGCCTACCCACTCAGTAGCATCAATAGCACCGGTTTGTAGCGACACAAAAATTTGACCGCCGGTGAGTGTTACCGGAACACCACCCACCTCCTTGAAAACCTCACCACCTAGGCCTGGAATACGCATATTAAGGCCCGCAAAATCGTCTAAGCTGGTGATTTCTTCTTTAAACCACCCCGCCATTTGCACACCCGTGTTGCCACCCGCAAACGGAATAACACCAAAAGGCGCATACAGCTCTTGCCATAGCTCCATACCTCCACCGTAATGCAGCCAAGAATTCATTTCGGTGACATTCATACCAAAAGGTATGGCAGAAAATATAGGTGCTGCTGGCATTTTACCTTTCCAATAATATGCACCTGCATGCCCCATTTGCGCAGCACCTCGTGAAACTGCATCGAATACTTCGAAACCCGGTACTAATTCGCCTGCACCGTATACTGTAACTTTAAGACGCCCGCCGGACATTTCCTCTACATATTCGGCGAAAGTTTCAGGTCCTCGACCTAATCCGGGGAAATTTTTTGGCCAAGCGGTTACCATTTTCCATTCATAGGTTTGTTGTTCTGCTACTGGTGCACTGCCCTGCTGCTGTGCGGGGGGCTGAGAACAACCAGCAATCAATGCACTTAAAGCGAATGCTGCAATACTCGTGATTCGGGTAATAGATTTTTTAATCATTAGCTCGATACCTTTTTAAGAGTTATAAACCAAATCTGGAAGCCAGGTCGCCAGAGATGGCCAGATTGCCAATGCTAGCAATAGCATCAACTGAATGGCGATAAACGGCACAACGCCTCGATAGATGTCAGATGTTTTCACGTGGGCTGGTGCCACACCGCGCAAATAAAACAGCGCGAACCCAAATGGTGGGGTTAAAAATGAGGTTTGAAGGTTCACCGCCAACATTATCCCCAGCCATACAGGGTCTACACCCATAGCGAGTAAGATGGGTGCAACAATTGGTACAACGACGAAAGTAATTTCAATAAAGTCGAGAATGAAACCCAAAACGAACACCAGTGCCATGACCAAAATCATAGCGGTGACTACGCCACCGGGTAAATTAGTTAAAAAGTTTTGTACGAGATGTTCACCACCAAAACCTCGAAATACTAGTGAAAATATCGATGCACCAATAAGGATGAAGAACACCATACAGGTGATACGCGTTGTTTCTTGGCTTACCTCTTTTAGACGAGCCAGCGACAACTGGCCTTTTCCTAGTGCCAAAATGAGTGCGCCTGTTGCGCCAACGCCTGCGGCTTCGGTAGGTGTCGCATAGCCGGTTAAAATGGAACCAAGTACTGAGCTATCCCCACGAATAGTAAAATAAAGTCAAAGAGTTAGGGAACATTCATGGCATTTGGTGATCAGATCTTTCGCCAAAAAAAACCAACAC
>JALUXV010000536.1 GCA_027013165.1 Alteromonadaceae bacterium | reverse complement strand
TTACTTCTATTTGTTTGGCGACTTTAGAATACCACCAATAGGCAGTTGATCGTCTTGTCACCGTTTAACCATGAGTGGTGCACTTATTATCTGAATTCGGGCCTAATATTTCCTGAAACCGTGAACAGTGAAGATTCATGTTCGAAGTAGGATTCGCTGTACCTGTATATTAACGCGGACATTTGTGCTGACTCTGAAGTCGCAAAAGCTTGCGAGTTCGATTGATTTGGCGCTTCCTCTCGCTGTGATTGAAACGCAGATAATGTAACCGCTTTACCAGTAAAACTCTCTACTAGGGCTTTCATTCTCGATAGTTCAGCATCCAGCGCAAGAGGCTCCTGTTGCGTCTCTGAGGTTATATCTTCTTGAGGCTGGTTATTTTGTTGGCTTTCGACAAACGCTTCTGCGAGTGCAACACCTCGCTCAGAGAGTTCAGAACTCTCTGCTACCAAGGCGTTCGTTGTTGTTGATGACAAATCATTGATTTCTTCTGTGGTGGGGGCGGATTGTACAAGTAGTCGTTCAGATGCTGAAAAGCTCTCTGAATATGCTCTACTGTATTCGAATGCAATATGAGAATCTTGAATAATCATGGTTGTGCCATGTGCGTTAACCAAACCCCACCGTAACTAGAGTATCGGCGTAATCTAAAAAAGTTTTAGAATTATTTAGAAGTGACGACGAAATTAATCTTCACAGGCTAGGTTAATGAAATCTTCTCGTTCAAAGAGAGCGTCGTACTTTCCTTCTAAATATTGTGTTTGTGCGATCCATTCTTCAATGGTTGTGGATAAGGAAAGATAGTAGTCGAGAGGTGATTCTACCGTTGATAGCTTGAGTTCCATGATTGCACTATTTATCCTGTCTACCATGACCTGATAGCGGTCTTCTTGGTAGTCAAGCAACGCACCAATTTCGGTGGCTAGCTGAAAATTTGCGTATACTAAATAACCTGATTCACCAGCCAGTGTCCATGCGGAATAGCGCAATGATTCTCTTAGCAGCATTTTTTCAAAGTGGGCTTCTTCAAGATTCGCATCAGGCTGTGCTTGCAGTTGAGAAACGGCAGCATAACTTAGCCTCAACATGCCTTGTTGGCGGGGTACATAATCTGACTTTAATAAAACCCGATTAAATGCGAGCTCTGATTTAACATTGCATAGGGCTATAAGTGTACGCTCTTCAATGTCTTTCGCCTCGTCCCAATCTTGCAGCGCAAAGGCCAACAGAATACTCGCGCCAATAAATGCAGATTCGGCAAAAACAGCACGCCATTTTATGGGGGAGTGTTTGTACTTTAACGCCACTTATAGCTCTCCTGGCTATTGTTGTTTGGCACAACTTTATATTCTGCCAACGGTGTACGCGATTGCAATACCGTTATTTGTATCAACTTATATCTTTAGCCAAATTGATAAAGTCTTCAATATACTTAACCTTGGTTTCCTCTTTGCGAACCCCGAGGTTTATTTGTTTGTGAATACCATGTTGACCAAATCTCAACCCCTTAATATCGAGAGATTTTGCATACTCATCGATTAGCCAGCCGGGTAGGGCACTCACGCCGCGACCTGCTGCAACGAGTTGCATCATTATTTCTGTGGTTTCTATGGTTTTATGATGCTTGACACTACATTTTTTGGGATTTAAAAAATGGCTAAAAATATCAAGTCGCTGCGGATCTACCGGGTATGTAAACAGTGTTTCATCAGCCAGCTGTGCTGGCGCAACAGTATCTTGTTTGGCGAGTTTATGTGTTGAAGATACAACTAATTTGTGCTCGTAGTCGAACACAGGAATAAAGGTAACTTTAGGCTTGAATAATGGGTCGGGAGTTACTAATAAGTCTATCTCAAAATTGTGAAGTGCGGCTAACCCGCCAAATTTAAATGCCTGTTTAATGTCGATTTCTACCTGCGGCCATTTTTCTAAAAAAGGCGCGATAACCTTTAATAGCCATTGATAACAAGGGTGGCATTCCATCCCAATTCGCAGCGCTCCTACCTGTCCCGATGCCATATGGCTTAGCGTACTTTCCACATGTGAGAACTGTGGCAGAATTCTACTGGCAAAGCTAAGCATATGCTCACCAGCGGAAGTCAGCCGCAAGTTTCTCCCTTCTTTTTGCCAAACAGTAACTCCTAACTGACCTTCGAGCTTTTTTATACTGTGCGTTAATGCCGACTGTGATAGATGAAGCTCTTCTGCTGCACGAGTCAAGGTGCCATGTTTTTGTATTGCAACCAATACTTCTAAATGAAATCTTTCGAGCATGTGTTAGTGGTCTTAGAATTAGGGGGAGTATATTCATGAATATAACTCATGAATTGTTGAAGAAATATCATTATTTTTGTTTGATTGTCGTCGCTATGATGCAGTTCAGTCATTAAGAGTTATCATTGCTATGAACACAGAATTTGCTTACGTCATCAAAACAATTCGATTTGATGAAGATTATCAACCTTCTTCGAGTACACGTATAACCACTAATTTTGCAAACTTAGCTCGTGGTAAACATCGCAAAGATAATCTTCGCAACACATTGCGAATGATTGACAATCGATTTAACGCCCTGGCGTATTGGGATAATCCAAATGGTGAGCGCTACTCGGTTGAGCTAGAGATTGTCTCGGTTGATATTGATGTTCAAGGAAATGGAAAAACCTTTCCTACTATAGAGGTGTTGAAAACACATATATTCGATCACGTTACAGGCAAGCGAACAGAGGGGATCCTTGGTAACAACTTTTCCTCATACGTTCGAGACTATGACTTTAGCGTAGTTTTAAGTAATCACAATGCGGGTCAATCTTCCTTTAGTGTTCCTGAAAACTTCGGAGAGTTGCACGGTAATATTTTTAAGCACTTTGTAAACTCAGACACATACAGAAAAAACTTTAACAAACTGCCTGTGATTTGTTTAAGCGTCTCTGACAACAAGGTGTATAAAAGAACCGAGAATCAACACCCCGTGTTGGGTATCGAGTACCTGCCTAATGAGTCGTCGCTTACGGAGGATTATTTTAAAAAGATGGGGCTTCAAGTGCGGTATTTTATGCCCCCACATAGTGTCGCACCTTTTGCATTCTACTTTTTTGGTGATTTGCTAAATGACTACAGTAATTTGGAACTCGTTAGCACCATTGCGACCATGGAAACATTTCAGAAAATATATCGTCCGGAAATTTACAATGCTAATACGGTCGCTGGTACCTGCTATCAACCTAAGTTAAATCATCAAGATCACTCACTGACAAAGATACACTACGACAGAAATGAACGCAGCAACTTGGCTATTGAGCAGGGACGATATGTAGAAAGGCACTTCATAGTACCCCATCAAACATTGCTTACAGAGTGGTCTAATAGGGTTTCTTTGTAAAACACAAACATAATGCAACGCTGTTTTAATCTTAGCTAAGCGGCGCTACTTAATTCAAAAATTCACTGACATATTGAATCAAAATGACGAGATTATTACCTACTTCAACTGCCGGTAGCTTACCTAAACCGTCTTGGCTTGCGCAGCCTCAAACTCTGTGGTCCCCTTGGAAACTAGCCGGAGACGAATTGTTAGCCGGAAAAAGAGATGCACTTAAGCTCTCTCTTCACGACCAACTTAGTGCTGGGATAGATATTGTTAGCGATGGTGAACAAACAAGGCAGCACTTTGTTACCACCTTCATAGAGCACTTAGGTGGTGTAGATTTCGAAAACAGAAAGACAGTTAAAATTCGAAACCGCTATGAAGCTAGTGTTCCCGTTGTGGTTGACGACGTTGTGCGCAAAACTTCGGTGTTTGTTGATGATGCTGCATTTTTGAGAAAGCAAACCAATCAACCGATAAAATGGGCGTTACCCGGCCCAATGACCATGATAGATACCTTGTACGATGCTCGTTATAAAAGTCGTGAAAAATTGGCGTGGGAGTTTGCGAAAATTCTAAATCAAGAAGCCAAGGAGTTAGAGGCGGCTGGTGTAGATATTATTCAGTTTGACGAGCCTGCATTTAATGTATTTTTCGAAGAGGTGAACGACTGGGGCGTAGCTGCATTGGAGCGAGCAATGGAAGGTCTAAACTGCGAAACAGCCGTTCACATTTGTTATGGGTATGGTATTAAAGCAAACACCGACTGGAAAAAGACATTAGGCGAAGAGTGGCGCCAGTACGAAGAAATATTTCCTACACTTCAACAGTCTACTGTCGATATAGTCTCACTTGAGTGTCAGAACTCTCGCGTGCCAATTGATTTGATAGAACTCATTCGCGGTAAAAAAGTCATGGTGGGCGCAATTGATGTGGCAACACAAGCAATAGAAACGCCAGAAGACGTAGCAAATACTCTGCGCAAGGCGTTGCAATTCGTAGATGCGGATAAGTTATACCCGTGTACAAATTGTGGTATGACTCCACTTCCTCAACACGTGGCGAACGCCAAGTTACAAGCCCTAAGTGCGGGGGCAGATATTGTTCGACGCGAGTTGTTTTGACGAGTGTATGGATAGGTTAATATTCACCATTGACCTATCCAACCTATCAAGTATTTTCGGTATCCTTTACTTTTCCTTTTCAACTGACGCATAATCAATCGGTTAATAGACTGAATAGAATCAGGACTTCAACCCCATTTTCTCCTTCAAACTATTTCCCAATAAAAATTCAAATTAACTGTTGAACGGAAAGCAAACTAAATGAAACATATAGCCATTGTGTTAGCTGCGCTTGTTTTACTAGGGTGTGAGGCTACGCCTGTACAAAACGCTGGTGAGATTAGAACGAACACGAAATTAAATGCAGGTATTCAATTGCCTATTGATGTATCTGTGGCCTACTACGTTGACAAGAGCAAGCCAGAGAGCAAAATTAATTTTTACGGCTCGTTAGAAGAAGCCACTGACTTAGTCACTAAAGATATCTTTTCCACTAGTGAACCATTGACCTCAACGAGTGATTTCGACTACTTAATCCAATTAGGAGCAGTTAGCGATTGGGACTTTATGTGGGGTGGTTACGACTCAGATCTAAAGATCACTATTAAAAACCGGCAAGGCGAGACGCTGTTTAGTCGAGAAGTAGTGAGCAAAGCAAGTGGTGCCGGCGGCTTTTACGACTTAAATGCGGTATACAATGCATTTGCTAAGAGTATTAAAGAGAATTTAATTGAGTTCTTAAATACAAACGGCAGCAATTTAGTGGTTCCTGCATCGCAACATGTTGAAGCTTTCTCTATCAAAGACTTTTTTGAGAACGTAACTCCTGAAGCCTCTGGTACAGGGTTCTATATCGACAACGAAGGAACAATAGTCACTGCTGCACATGTGGTAGCGGAATGTATCTTTGTAGAAGTTAATCACAAAGGTCAAACCTTCACTGCTGACGTCGCGAAATCGAGTAATTTGCTAGACCTTGCCGTACTTACAACGGATTACAGCAACCCTGAAAGTATATCTATTGATAAGAGTGTTGAACCGAGTTTAGGTAAACAAATGTTTGCCACAGGATTCCCATTGTCGAACTTGCTGTCTGACTACCCCTCAATGACACTGGGTAACGTTACTTCACAGGGAGGCTTGAAAGGCGCTAAAGGTAGTTTCCAGTTCTCAGCCCCCATTCAGCCGGGTAACAGTGGTGGCGCGGTTGTTGATTTTAAGGGGCATTTGCTAGGCGTGGTTTCAGGTACGCTGAACCAGTCTATGATGCTTTCTGAATCTGGTACAACGTCACAAAATGTAAACTTTGCTATCGATACATCTTTACTTACCAAGTTCCTTGATAACGGCGGTTTTAATTACAGTGCACAAGAGAATGCACCTGACTTTGAAGCGGCCTCAAAAGCTGCGGTTGAATACACTAACCAAGTACTTTGCTATCAATAATAGGGGCCATGAAGATGAAAAAATTTACAAATAGCTTAGTGTCGGCACTGATGTTCAGTATTACTGCGTTTGGAAGTGTGGCTCAAGAAACCGCAAGCCCTATAGTGAGCTACGAACACGAAGGTAAAATTTATCCGCCAGTGTTTTTTGTGACTAACATCGAAGACGACGAAATTAAGCTGAAGATCGAACAGTATCAGGCATTTGCCGCATTGGATGAAAATGCGGTTGGCCTACCTATTGGCGTACGCGTACTGAAAGGGCACAGAACCAAACAAGATGGTACTCAGTTTTCGTCTTTGATGTTGTCAGCAAGCACGCTGGGAATTATTCCTGTAGTTTCGAATACAGAGTTTAAAGTGCGTTATGACGTATTTGTTCAAGGTAAGCCCATTGAGACGTTTGAATACGTTATGGATTCGACTGACGTAGACAACTTTTGGACCGCGGCGTACAAAGATTACGAGACATCGCCAACAGAAGAACAGTTTTTGTTAGATACCATCCCTCAGTTTTTTACCGAGCTTAAATCCTCGGAAGCGTCTCAA
>JALUXV010000535.1 GCA_027013165.1 Alteromonadaceae bacterium | reverse complement strand
TCATCCAAGTCCCTAGGGACTGGTTTTCATAGTCTGGATCAAAAAATGTGTACAGTGCGGATAGTCCGTGAGGCATGCTTTCGTGATCAACAACGTCAGTTACTGCTACTGCAATTAATTGCTCCTCATCATAAGCTTCGATATACAGCGGTGACTTCCAGTCACAAGCGACAAAGTTGGTAAATTGTTCCTCTGACGGTGGATACATAGTACCGTCGGCATGTCGCTCATTAATATATCGTTCGTATAGTGGGTAGTAGTCAGTCGACATTGAGTTCGACGTTTGAATAGTGAAGTTTTTATTTTTGTTTAATAGACGTTTTTGGCTTTTTGAGGGAATAAAATCTTGAACTGGCACTCGCACCGATTCGCACGCACTGCATTCGGCACAATGAGGGCGATAAATTTGTTCACCACTACGCCGAAACCCTAATTGAATCAACTGCCCGTATCTTTCAGCTTGCAACAAAGGGTTGTCTGCATATACCAGCAATCGCTCTTGCTCCTCGGGCAAATAACTGCAATCAAAAGTTTGTGTTATGCCAAACCTCACGGCGTAATATCCTTTGCTTGCCAGTATGACAGATACTCTGCTGACAAACGGCCGCTTTCATCAAGGGTTTGATTATTGTCATGGAGTTTTTGAATAAAGCGATTTCGTCCTATTGATTTAGCGCCAAGGGACGAGAGATGATCAGTGGGTAATTGGCAGTCAATGAATAACAGTCCTTGTTGTTTCATGTGTTGCACGAGGGCAAGCATAGCGAGTTTCGACGTATTGCTCTTGCGGTGAAACATAGATTCGCCACAAAAGACTTTTCCAATGCCAACACCATATAGACCACCCACAAGCTCGTTGTCGTCCCACACCTCAACAGAGTGTGCGATACCTAATTGGTGAAGCTGAATATAAGCCTGCTGCATGTCCTGAGTAATCCAGGTGTCAGCTGATGCATTGGTATTGGTATTGGTTAGGCTTTGTCGTGGGATAGTGGCACAAGCGCTTATTACGTCTTTAAAACTATGGTTAAGGGTAACGCGAAACTTCTTCTGTTTAGCCAGCTTTTTTAGGCTTTTGCTACAGATAAACTCGTCAATGTCGATGATTGCTCTAGGGGTAGGAGACCACCATAACAGGGGCTCACCTTCACTAAACCAAGGGAAAATCCCATTAGAGTAGGCGGTAAATAGTCGTTGGGGGCTGAGGTCTGCTCCGTAGGCGAGTAAACCATTCGGGTCGTCTAATGCTTCCGACACCGGTGGAAATGGTGAGTCTACATCCAAATGATGAAGTTGAATCATAATCGCTCGATGGGCAGAAAAGTAGGTTAGTGAGTCTGCCTCACTAACCTTTTGTGCTTATGCTTCTTTGTCAGCCAAGCCGTCAAGATACTTTTCAGCATCCAGCGCTGCCATACATCCGGTTCCGGCAGAAGTGATAGCTTGACGATAAATGTGGTCACTTACATCGCCAGCTGCAAAAATCCCTTCGATGCTGGTTTGAGTAGCATTACCGTTAAGCCCGCTATTCACTACAATATAACCATCTTTCATGTCTAATTGACCATCGAAAATCTGCGTGTTTGGCTGGTGACCAATCGCAATAAAGAGACCCATTACATCGATTTCTTCGGTTGATGCATCTTGTGTGTCTTTAACGCGGATCTTAGTGACACCCATCTCATCACCCAACACTTCATCTAGCGTCTTATTTAAGTGAAGGACTACATTGCCATTTTCAGCTTTGTCACGAAGGCGTTTTTCAAGGATCTTCTCACTGCGGAAGGTATCGCGACGATGCACCACGTGAACTTCTGAGGCAATATTCGACAAGTAGAGCGCTTCTTCTACCGCAGTATTACCACCACCCACAACAGCGACTTTTTGATTGCGATAAAAGAAACCATCACAGGTAGCACATGCCGATACACCTTTACCCATAAAGGCTTGCTCTGAAGGTAGGCCAAGATACTTAGCTGATGCTCCAGTAGCAATAATCAATGCATCACAGGTGTAAGTACCATTGTCGCCGTACAGGGTGAAAGGGCGCTTCGTTAAATCGGTTTTATTGATATGGTCGAAAATAATTTCGGTATCAAATTTTTCCGCATGCTTTTGCATACGAACCATTAAATCTGGACCTGTTAGGCCTTCCGGGTCACCCGGCCAGTTTTCAACTTCTGTCGTTGTTGTTAGCTGTCCACCTTGTTGAATACCTGTAAGTAGCACAGGTTCTAAGTTTGCTCGTGCTGCATAAACGGCGGCTGAATAACCCGCAGGGCCTGACCCTAAAATAAGTAGACGAACATGTCTGCTTTCTGACATTTGAATCTCCAATTCCTGTAACCCCACAATGGGTTAAAAAGCGTAATGACTGCTAGGTGAGGGCAATGGTGTCACTTTTCAATAGCAGGGGGTAATTTGTAATAAGCGATAATTATTTATTGTGCCTTTTATTTAGGAAATTGTCACATCAAGGGTGTAGTACGCTATACTCATACCAACGAATTCGGTACTAAAACCTTTAGTATTAATTGTTCTTAATGTACTGGCGATAGTCTTAGTACAAAGGCCGTCACTAATTAAGTAAAATGCAGATCCAAAGCGTGGAGTCAGGGGTTAATGTCACAGTCAGTCTTTAGTATGTTAAAAGATGGACAAGGCTACATGAATGAGTGGCCTATGAAGAAGGAGCTATACAGCTACTTTCCTGAGTGCCGTGTGGTGGCTGCAACTCGATTCAGTATTAAAGTAATGCCACCGGCAGCCGTAATCACCTGTGCGTTTATGCTGCAAACCATGGGCGTGTCTTATTTACCGCAAATTATTACCATTGGTGCGTTCTTTCTAAGTCTACCTTTGCAAGGTTTGTTATGGCTGGGCCACCGTTCGAATCAACAATTGCCTCCTGCGCTCCAGCATTGGTATTTAGAAATACACGAAAAAATGCGCTCTCATGGCGTCGCAGTTTCTTCGGCAGAATCTAAACCTAAGTACCGCGCGCTTGCAACATTGCTTAAGTCGGCGTTTGACAATTTAGATGCTGCATTTACGCAGCGTTGGTTTCGTTAGGCTCAACATATACCAGTATACGTTCACAGCGCCTACATCGATATTGAGCGCCTTTTAGCACCTTGTTGTGCCTACGAATACCCAATTCCACAACACCGCATTGACATTGGTACTGAATGACATTCTTAGTCGTTCCCGATGTATCGAGCCTATGAGTAACATTGGGCTCACAGTTAAATACCTGAGACATCATGGCTTGCCATTCTTTACCGTGGGGTTTTACCTTGCCAAAACACTGCCAAACCAACAAGTGGCTAACCTCATGAGGAACTACTTCATTGATGAATATTTCTTGATTTGACGTGTAAATAATAGGATGAAAGTTAATTCGGTTAACGTTTAAAAATGCCGTTCCTGCGTTTTTTCCTGATTTTCTAAACGTAATGTGGGGGCGGGGGAACTGGCGGCCAAGATGATGCTCCGCCAGTTCGTAACACGCACTCACTTTATTGTAAATGCGTGTCCGTTGTTGTTCTGTAAGGTCTTTGCTGGCGATACTATTCTACCTTGCATTGCATGCAAAGCACGTAAACGCCCATCGGGTCATTCAGCTTACGCACTGTATCAAGCTCGGTTACAACACTTTTTACCATACTGACAATGGCTGAATCCGTTTCAGAGAATTGCCATTTTCCTACCACACCGAAAGCCTGACCAAAGAATTCCTTCCAGAATAGCTCTTGCGCTGACAAGGTGCGTTGCACGTAGAAGGTATCGTACGCTTCTAGCTCCGCTAGCTCCGCCGCCGAGTTAATTGCGTCGTTTAACGAGCCCAGCTCATCAACTAAACCCAATTCTAAGGCGTCTTCACCAATCCAAACACGACCCTGAGCAATACCGTCAACCTGGGTTAATTCCATTTCACGTGCATTCGCTACTAGTGAAATAAAATCGTGGTAGCTGCTTTCAACACTACGTTGAAGTAACTGGCCGAATTCTGGCGCAAGAGGGCGAAGCGGTGATAGGCCGGCCATTTCAGTAGACCCAACACCATCATTGTGTATGCCTAGGTAATCTAAGGTGTTTTCATATGTCATAAACATACCAAATACACCTATGGAGCCTGTAATTGTACTAGGGCTTGCGAAAATTTTGTCGGCATTTGCTGCAATCCAATAGCCGCCAGACGCCGCATAGGTGCTCATGGATACCACCACAGGTTTGCCAGTGTTTTTAAGTTCTAACACTTCTTGACGAATAATCTCGGAAGCGAATGAACTTCCCCCCGGAGAGTCTATTTGCAATACAACCGCTTTTACGTTGTCGTCTAATCTAGCTTTTCGAAGCAACTGGGCTGTACTGTCGCCACCAATGGTGCCTGCTTTTTGAGTACCGTTTAAAATTGTACCTTTAGCAACAACCACAGCCACTTTCGATAAATTAGACTCTGGCACAGGCAATGGGGCATTTACAACGTTTGAATAGGTTCTGTATGCCGTGATATTGATGCCTAATGGATTTTCACCAGTGCCAACAACTTCTGATAACTCTAGGCGAACTTCCTCTCGAGTTTTTAGTGCATCTACCCATTGATGGTCTACTGCGTACTGGGCAAAATTGCCGCCTGCATCATCAAACTTATCAACCAGTTGGCCTAAGGTTTCATCAAAGTTTGAGGTGTCGAAACCCCGTGCTGCTGCAATGTCTTGTTTGTACTGCTCCCAATAGGTATCCAACCAGAGTTGATTAGCTTGCTTGGCAGCTTCAGACATGTCGTTTCGAATGAATGGCTCCACCGCTGATTTATAGGTGCCCACGCGGAAAATGTGGGTGGTTACTTTGAGTTTGTCTAGCATGTCTTTGTAGTACATACCGTAACGACCAAAACCTTCGAGAAGTAGTGCACCCATGGGGTTCATGTATATATGATCTGCGTGCGCCGCTAGGTAATATTGGCTTTGAGTAAAGTAATCACCAATGGCATATACTGGTTTTCCTGAGGTTTTAAAATCTTCAATGGCGGTAGCAATGGTGCGGAGTTTGTCTAACCCTCCACCGGCTAGGCCGTGAAGATCGAGAATCATCGCAGTGATTCGTCTGTCTTGTTTGGCATTTTCTATTACCTTAACCACTTCCCGAACAAGCATTTCAGGATTGTCTGGCTCTTGGCCAAAGGCGTCCTGAACAAATTGTTCGAAAGGGTCGACACCCTCTTTTTCAATAACTAAGGTACCAGTTAACGTCAACATCAACGCACTGTTGTTATTCACCTTCATCGGTTCATTGTCTTGGCTAAGCGCCGCAATCAACCCGATGAAAAGTACAAGAAATATGATGTTGAAAAACAACTTTCTTGAAAAGTTTAGTACCGCCCATAACCCTAAAAATAAGGACTTTGTCCAGTTTCCTTTGGAAGCCATATAATCTGATACCTAGTTTTGTTTTATACTATTATGCGACTTATTCTAATCAAAATCGCCTGTTTAATTGTAATTAATTGTTTGAACTGTACTTCGGTATGAAGAAATACGCCAAGGTTCACGCTAATCATTTTCCGCTAACCACTTACGTATAAGCATGGCGATTCGTTCATGATCTTCGCTACTCAAGCTCATTATAAGTTTTCCAACCTTGGGTTTGTAACCAACTTTTTCTTGCCCTCGGGCTACAATTCGCTTGAAAGGCGAAGGTTTTGCACGATTCTTTATAGATGAGGAAAGTTTTTTCATCTCAGTTCGTTCTTATTTACAAACATGCACGGTTAGGACTAAACAATGATAACTCAAATATACAACACCTTGGTGGATAAGATGAGGTATGCCGATGGTATACCACTATTATTGCTCAGGCTCTATCTTGCACCAGTAATGATTCAAGCTGGATGGACTAAAGCCCAAAGCTTCGACAACATTGTTAATTGGTTTGGTAATGAAGACTACGGCTTAGGTTTGCCGTTTCCCCTAGTTATGGCATTTTTGGCCACAGCTGCTGAGTTGGTCGGGGGTATTTTCATTTTACTTGGTGCATTGACTCGATTGGTGAGTATTCCCCTGTTAATTACCATGGTGGTTGCCATGGTTACTGTGCATGCCAAACACGGTTGGGCAGCTATTGCCGATTCCTCTTCGTGGCTTTCAGATGGCACAATATTTTTAAATGAAAAGGTGATGGAAGCTCCTGAGCGACTAGCGGCTGCAAAGTCATTACTTCAAGCTCATGGTCACTATGATTGGTTAACGGGCAGTGGCAATTTTGTCATTCTTAATAATGGTATCGAATTTGGTGCCACCTATTTTGTAATGTTGGCAGTGTTGCTTTTTTATGGCGGTGGACGGTTTGTGAGTGTTGATTACTTTGTCTCGGCAACAAGAGCAAAGAAGACACTCTAGTTAATTTTCTTTTTATTGCACTTTCACTTACGATAAGTAGGATCCACTAACATTCAAACGGAATACTTAATCGTG
>JALUXV010000534.1 GCA_027013165.1 Alteromonadaceae bacterium | reverse complement strand
CGAAGGTAGCTCCTTCATTTAGAAACCGAATATACGCTCGCATTTTACTTTTTTACACAACATCTGTTGCTAAACAGGTGGAGTCCATATACATCCATGCCGAGGACGGCCGTAAAAAGTTTATTACTTCCCCTCGCCTATATCGAAAACCAAGCTAACTGATCGGCATTAAGCTTTAGCTGGGATTTTTTATGCTTTTAACTTTGGTTTCATGTCTTAGTGTGCTTGTGTTTCTTCCTTACCAAATGACTTAGTGATTAGTCTGCGAATACATACCTACCACTGCACCTGTAAATCCACCAGCAACCTGGCTTGTCAGAAATCCAGTATCTAAATCGCCGAGTAATTGTTGACGGGCTTTATTATCTTCTTCGAAATAGAAATGCATCACGCCTTTATCTACTACGATATCTAGCTTAAAAGTACTACCACTATCAGACAGAGGTAATTCAGCGATAACTTCACCTAACTCAGACTCAATGTCAGAGGTACGCCTTCTAACCTGCACCACTTTTTTTCCATCACTATTAATTGTTACCCCAAACGCCACATAATTATTGTCATTTTGTATCGCTAGTAAGCCGGCTTCTTCACCAACACGCTGATTTGGAAAATCAAGAGAGGTTGATACAGTGGCGTGCATATGGGCTAAACGCTTACCAATAAACGACGGTTGTTTATAATCTCCAACGCGCTCTTCTCTCGTAGTAATAATTAAGCTACCGTTTGCAATGTTCCACCAAGTTTCTTTGGGCGTTCTTATAAAGAGCCAATCATCTGATAACTCTTCTTTGTCAAATTGCTCCGTATAGCTGAAATTGCCGCTTTGTACATTCTCGGGAAATGGATGACTTTCAAGGTTTGGTCCAGTGATGCGTGTTGGCACTGAAACCTTTGGTGAAAGTATCTCGGGCCACCCTTCGCTGTTCCATTGCACCGGCAGCAAGAAAGTCTCTCTGCCAGTATGGAAACGGCCATGAGGGGTTTTGTTTAAGTCGTACACTCGGTTTGCGAGAAATACGACCCACCAATCACCGTTGATGTCGGTAAATATATCGCCATGTCCAGTGGCTGTAATTGGCTCTGGGCGATCCGAGGGTAAATCAATTTGGGTTAAAACAGGGTTGCTTAAGTTAGGTTCATACGGACCAAAAACCGACTCTGAACGGTAGAATAAGTAGCTATGATAAAATTCTGTACCGCCACCAGACGCAGAAAGATAGTATTTTCCATTCACTTTATACAAGTGTGGACCTTCTAAATACTCGGTGTGCCACGGTGCTGGTGTATCACCGTCGACAAGCATAACGTCATCTGAACGTGGCGCGAAGGTTTGAGGATCTACCTCCATCACAGCAATTGCAGTATGTGCGTCGTACTTTTTATTCTCAGGGTTTTTATGATGCACGATGTAGGTTTTGCCATCATCATCAAAGAATATTGAAGGGTCTATCCCTTCCAAGTCAGGTAACCAGATAGGTTGAGACCATGAGCCACTGGGATCTTGAGTAGTTACAATAAAATTTCCTCCGCAGCCCACACAAGTAGTGATGATGTAGAAAGTTCCATTTTTATATTCTATCGCGGGCGCATAGATACCATTGTACCCCATGTGTATGCCCTCAAAATCGAGTTGTTCGGGCCTATCTATGGCATTTCCCAACTGACGCCAGTGCTTTAAGTCTTTGCTATGAAAAACGGGTAAGCCAGGAAAGTAGCCAAATGTAGAGTGAACCATGTAAAAGTCTTCACCCACTCTCACTATACTTGGATCTGGGTAAAAGCCGTTCAATATCGGGTTGGCAATTTGGTCAGCTTCCAGTGGCGCGGCAAAGGTTTCATCAAACCCTGAGTACTGAAACGTATCAAACTTAGCTTCACCAAAAGCATGAGATTCGATATCAATTGGTTGTTGCGAACAACCTACGCAAATTGCCACAAGGCCAAAAACACAAAGAAAGCGCTTTCTCGCCTGCGTAAACTTAATTACTTTGTTAAAGTTCATAGTACCTACCAGTTTAATTCTTGTTTTATTAGTGAGGTTAGCTTTTCGGCGTTTTGTTGATGCTGCCACAATCGCGGGTGTGCACCATAGCCGGTGAAGTCAAATACTGTTGTAGTGATGCGCTGGGCATCGTTAATATTATTTGGTGTAGCTTTAATATTTGCTACTGCGCTTGCAATGTAGTTTGGCCACCGTTCATTACTAGACGCATCCATACTCCCAATAGCGCAGACAAATAGAGCCTTGGGATGCAATTCCATCAGCGTTCGAATAAAGTGCTCATAAGCTTGCTTTATCTCTTCTGGGGTTGCGGAGAGCTTACCTTGATTCTCAATTAACCACTTGTCATTTTGACCAAGATTTACAACCACCACATCGGGCTGCCACTGCGAGAAGTCCCAAACTGTGTCATTGTTGCTTTGAGCCGTTAATTGGTCGTAATACTCAGGCATAATGAAATCAAACCAACTCACCATAAAGCCAATGCCACTTTTGGCGATAGAATGAAATTCTGCATTTAAGTTGCGTGCGGTTACTGGTGCGTAAGACAAGTAGTGATTTTTTTCAGATGCTAAATCGTCTTGAGTATTGTGAGCTGCTTCATTACCCATTCCAACCGTAATGGAATCACCATAAAAGAGGATTCTACGTTGTGGTGCGGGCAGCCCAGGCCGCAATGATTGCTCATTCTCTAGTATTACTCCATGCAACAATGTTCCTCCTTCCGCACCTTCGGTTCGTTTGAATATTGTCACTTCGGTAATTTCCGACGAAATCATATGGCTCAAATCATAGGTATGCCGCCCTTGCTTAGTATTGAGTACATAGGGAAATTCGTCCTGACCGTTAAAAATTACGTTGTAATAGTTATTACCAGAATCATCCTCCATATCCAGAAGAAATCGACTTCCTTGTATTGAGAAATGAACAGACGTCCCCGGCCAGGTCATATACGCTTGATCGTCGTAAAACGCGACTCTGCCACTAAATCGAATCGATTCGTTGCTCGCCAAGAAATACCCATCGCTGGCTTCGACCGTGAAAGGAAGGTATTGGAGCACACCAACCAAGAGAAATAGTTTTACAGCATTAGCAAATTTATTGAAAACAAACATTGTGACAGCTCTCTACTAAGAGGGATATTGTTAGAAATTACATTAAGTACTAGTAATTACACCCAGTTAAATTATTATTTTTTGTCAAACCGTAAACTCTAAATGTAACGGGTTACATGTTTCTAACAAAAAAATCACGAAATTAACACCATGAAATTTAAATTTTATTTTTTAGCTGCCTTGTTTACCCTTTCTTGTAGCGCCGAAGATGCCGTTACTTCCAATTTAAATCACTGGTATGAGGTACCTTCAAGTGATCTTGTCACAGTTAATACACATGCCGGTGATGTGGTTTTTGCTTTAGCGCCAGCATTGGCTCCTGAGCATGTCGTACGTTTTAAGAATCTTGTATCCCAAGGCTTCTTTAATGATCAGTACTTTTATCGCGTTATTGACGGATTTGTCGCACAAGCTGGTAGTAATGGCACTAATCCAGAAGTTACCGAAAACACAACTCCTATTACCGCAGAGTTTGTGGTTCCACTCTCTGTCGAAGCTGTAATTATAGAAAATCAAGACATGTTCGCCCCCGCTACCGGTTTTTTACGGGGCTTTCCCATTGGCCTAGATAAAGAACGCAATGAAATGTGGGGATTACACTGCCCTGGTACTGTAGCTTTTGCACGAGATGTAGACAAAGACACCGCTAGTACCGAATTTTACGCAGTGATTGGACAAGCGCCTCGCCATTTAGATAGAAACATGTCGGTAATAGGTAAAGTAGTTGAAGGAATGGCAATTTTACAAAGCCTATTACGTGGCAACATTGAAAATGGTGGTGTATTGGATGCAATGGAAGCGCAAAACAAAATCATTTCGGCTAGCCTTGGTGCAGATCGCCCATATTTCATCCAACTTTCGACACACCCTGAATACCAAAAACGGATAAATACGGGAAAATATCTAGATAATCCATTTTTTCACGACAATATTTATGGCCCAAGAGCCATTGATGTGTGTTATCACCAACCAAAATTTACATCAACACCTTGGTAAATATGGTTTTATTCCTAACGAAATGCTCAATTTAAACTCACTTTGCTGATAAAATCGGCCACAAAGAGCATATATTGAGCACTTGGAAAAAGTTAGTAAAAAAGGGGTTGACGGTGCGCATTCATATCAGCATAATACGCGCCACTTCCTGAGAGGGAAAAGAAAAAGCCGGAGGCTATGTAGCTCAGTTGGTTAGAGCACATCACTCATAATGATGGGGTCGCAAGTTCGAATCTCGCCATAGCCACCAATTTTTCAACACTCTTAAAGGAAAGTCTGACTGCGCGGAAGTGGTGGAATTGGTAGACACGCTGGATTTAGGTTCCAGTGCTTCACGGCGTGAGAGTTCAAGTCTCTCCTTCCGCACCATATTGGGGTATAGCCAAGTTGGTAAGGCAGCGGGTTTTGATCCCGCCATTCATAGGTTCGAGTCCTGTTACCCCAGCCATATTCGAAAAACCGGTCTTATGACCGGTTTTTTACTTTCTACACTCCTACAATTTTAATCACTTCAATCTTTCCCCCTGCGTGATAGTATTAACGCATACACAATAATAACAATAAGCCTACTACCCGCTATTCAGCGCGACTAGAATTATAACAACAAGGGAATTTCTGTGATCAACGACATTGTATCGGCCGTCAATAATGTGCTTTGGGGCAACGGCCAGGTTCTTATTTTCATGCTTATCGCCTGTGGCATCTGGTTTACCGTGAAACTTGGGGGTGTCCAATTACGCCATTTCGGCCATATGTTCACCCTGCTTAAAGGCAGTAATAAATCATCAAGTGAGGGGATTAGTGCATTTCAGGCATTGTGTACTAGTTTGTCTGCACGAGTGGGCACAGGAAACCTTGCAGGTGTTGCGGTAGCAATATCTCTAGGAGGCTCAGGTGCCATTTTCTGGATGTGGATGATTGCACTATTAGGTATGGCTACCGGCTTTGCTGAGAGTGTTTTGGGGCAGCTTTACAAAGTTAAAGATGAAAACGGCGAATTTCGTGGTGGTCCAGCCTATTACATCAAACAAGGGTTAAACAAAACCTGGTTAGCAGTGGCGTTTTCACTGTGCCTATTTTTTGGCTACGGTTTTGTTTTCAGTGCGGTACAAGCCAACACTATTACTGACGCACTCAACAATGCTTATCAATTCCCTAGTTCGTACACCGGCATTGTCATCATAGTTATGGCCGCACTTATTGTGGTTGGTGGCCTTCGAGGCATTGCTAGATTTGCCGAGTACGTAGTGCCTTTTATGGCTGTAGGTTACGTATCAGTGGCATTAGTCATTACGGTGTTAAACATAGATTTGCTCCCCGCCATGCTACTAGACATTGTTAAATCAGCGTTTGGCCTTCAAGAAGCTGGTGCCGGAGCCCTTGGCGCAGCAATAAAAAATGGCATTCAACGAGGGCTATACTCCAATGAAGCTGGCAGTGGCTCGGTGCCGCATGCAGCAGCAAGCGCCGCCCCCTACCCTAATCACCCGGTATCTCAGGGGTATGTACAAATGTTAGGTGTGTTCATTGACACCATGATCCTTTGTACAGCCACTGCGTTCATTATCCTTCTTGCAGGCGGTTCTAGCTCTGATCAAATGGAAGGTATTCGTCTTACTCAAGAAGCCATGAGCAGTCATTTAGGCGCCGGTGGCACTGACTTTGTTGCAGCAGCTATCAGCTTATTTGCATTTACCTCAGTGGTGGCGAACTACGCCTATGGCGAGAGTAACCTTCATATGTTTAAACTGGACAATCGCGCTGGACGCGCCGCATATACTATAGGTTACCTTGCAATGATTTACTGGGGTGCACAAGCCGCCCTACCTCAGGTATGGGCAATGGCAGACATGGCATTAGGATTAATGACCGTCATCAATATCATTGCCATTGTGTGGATGACACCAACAATTGTAGCTATCAGCAAAGACTACTTTACCAAGCATGACAAAGGTGAAAAGCCAGAGTACAGAACTGGCGACTGTGAAATTCAAGGTAAATCAGAAGAAGGTATTTGGTAAGCTATTGGCGCTAGATATCTAAGCAACACGCTTTTTACAGCCGTTTGAGGCATGGATGCCGAGGCCGAGCCCAAGGGAGGGTTTGCGGCGTGCGGTGAAAGCTTGAGTTGTTTATAGGGAAAGCAACACACTTTTTACAGCCGTCCGAGGCATGGATGTATATGGACTCCACCTGTTTAGCAACAGATGTTGTGTAAAAAAGTAAAATGCGAGCGCGCGAATTCAACTCCGAAGTGCACCACTCGCTCATTAGGCTGCCCGCCTCATTTCCTCGAACACGACAGCAGGCTGTTTAAAGCCTAGGCACTTTCTTGGTCTTAAGTTGATGGCCCGTTCTATCT
>JALUXV010000533.1 GCA_027013165.1 Alteromonadaceae bacterium | reverse complement strand
TGTTAACGTTGCATTTACATACATTTAACCACACTCTGGAACAAATATGATGAAAGCTACAATAAAAAATTCGGCACTTGCAGTATCTCTTGGTTTAGCAACTCTTAGTGGAGTTTCTGCAAACGCTGCTACTATCGGCGACACTCAAGTTAAATTTACCGGCTATATAAAAGCTGACGCTATGGTTAGCAACTACTCAGAGGGTTCTCTGGGTGCAGGCAGTATCGGCAGAGACTTTTACATTCCATCGCTTACACCGGTAAGTGGTGTAGATGAAGGAAGTCAATTCGATGCTCACATTCGTCAATCTCGTTTTCGCTTTACTACCAATACCCCAACCGACGAGGGCGATAGTATTACTGGTGTATTAGAGCTCGACTTTATAGTTACCAGTGGTGGTAACGAGCGTATCAGTAACTCTTACCAGCCCCGCGTACGTCACGCGTTTATTAAATATAACAATTGGTTGATTGGTCAAACATGGACAACCTTCATGGACGTTGGCGCCCTTCCAGAATCATTGGACTTTATTGGTACCACCGACGGCATTACCTTTGGTCGCCAGATGATGGTTCGCTACAGTAATAATGGTTTTGAGGTTGCATTAGAAAACCCTGAATCAACCATTACTCCTAATGGCGGAGGGTCACGAATCGTCACTGATGACAATGCAGTGCCTGATCTAATCGCGACCTACACCACCAAAGGTGATTGGGGGCACGTAAAATTCGCAGGTTTATTTAGACAACTGTCGTATAACGATGGTGCCGGTATTGATGATGATATCACCAGTGCAGGTATTTCGATAACGGGTAAATATAAACTGTCCGGCGGTGACGATATTCGTTTCTCATTCAATACTGGGTCAGGTTTGGGTCGTTATGCCGCACTCAATGCATCAAACGGCGCAGTAATTACTCCAGACGGCAACTTAGAAGCTATCGACTCAACAGGCTATGCAATCGCTTACCGACACGTTTGGAATGCGAAAATGCGCAGCAATTTTACCTTCTCGGCGTTAGACATCGACAATGAAACAAGTTTAACAGGTACTTCAGTAACACAAAGCACTTACAGCACCCGAGCAAACTTCCTGTACTCTCCAACTAAAGCGCTTACCTTTGGTGCGGAGTATACCTACGCTAAGCGCGAGGTTGAATCGGGACTTGAAGGTGATATGAACAGGCTTCAAGTGTCAGCGAAATACGCGTTCTGATCATTGCGTTTCCACTAGGACAAGTGCGAGGTTTTCTTGTGCTTGTCTTTCCTTACTACTATCTTCTGTACTTCAATTTTTGTATTCCCACTCAAACAAGACCGAACATGCTATACTGTCGCTCAGCTACATTTTAGTCTCTCACTTTATACAGCTGTTTCTAAATCATGAGTGTTGTTTTAAACCTGTTTTTGTTGCTATGTAAGCCACGTTTAATGCTGCTTATTGTATTTGGGGCACAAGTATCATTAACCCACGCTCAAACAGAGGTAATCTTTACCGTAAACGCACCAGGAGCAGCGCCGTTTCTCTATTTTGACCAAACCAAGCAAGAATACGCTGGTGTAGTAGTTGATTTCTTTGAGACTATGGAAAAAAACGGCGTGGTCGACGTACGATACGTTGAAGCGATTCGCGCTCGTAGCGAGCAACTGGTATACGACGGGCGGGCGGACATATTTTTATCAAGCCCCGCATGGTTGTCCGCCCCAGATAAAATACTCACATCTGAACCTCTGAGTATGAGCAAAACATTTTTGTATTCGTCTACCCCCTTCGCCTCTGATTTTTCAGTCGACAAGTTAGAAAATGAGCGGATATGTACTCGCCGAGGATACGTCTACCCTGGGCTTGCTAACTACTTTATCTTGCCAGAAAGACGAGTAGATTCAGCAAGTCAAAAAACGGGAATGAGTATGATGTTGAAGGGTCGTTGTGACTATGTCGCAATGAACTACTTCAATGCTGTCAGCCTAGTGAATAATGAATTTTGTGACACATTAATTCACCAATCACCTGCGCCAACTAATGTTGTCCCCAACGCATTCATTTTATCTAAATCTCTAGTGAGTATGGTTCCTACAATAAATCATTATTTACAGGAGTTTCAAAGCAACGGAGATGCAGATAAAGCCTTTGATACGCATTCTTTCAATACAGGCGTTACCTGTAGTTCTACATTGTCACGAAAATAATGCTCAATGGAACCACAAAGAACAGCCCAGCAATGTAACCAAAACCGTATACTTTACGTTCGGCCACTTTTAGAGACAGTTGGTAAGACAGCGTAAGCGGAAGAAAACGCAAAAACCTAATACCGTAGATGACCAATACTGCTAGTATGTTGTATAGCAGATGTACCAATGCAATTTGTAATGCAAAGGCACTATTTTCGCCCGAGATCCCCAATGCAGCAATTAACGCGGTGATACAAGTTCCCACATTGGCGCCCAGAGTAAACGGGTAAATATCTTTTACTTTTAGAATGCCAGTTCCAACCAGCGGAACAACAAGTGATGTGGTGGTTGAGGAAGATTGAACGAGCACAGTCATAATAGCACCCGAGGTGATCCCTGAAACCGGCCCTTTTCCAATACTCTTATGCAGTAGTTCTTTTGCTTTTCCCACCATAAGAGACTTCATGATCTTTCCCATAAAGGTAATAGAAGTCACGATAAGCCCAATACCAATGAGAATTTTCATTAATCCTAAATACATTTCAGGAAGGAAAGAAAACAATGTGGTTAACTGAGATATCACTGGCTGAGTAACGAATTTAATAGGATTAAAGCCAGAAACTCCCATTGCCTCTCCGGTGTGTAGTATAGACACGACAAACGCACTCAAGTGTTCCAGTACGCCAAAGGCAATTTCGATGGGTAAAAATATTAACACCGATAACACATTAAAGAAGTCGTGAATTGTAGCGGCATTAAAGGCGCGCTGAAATTCTTCTTTATTAGTGACATGTCCCAAACTTACCAAAGTATTAGTAATGCTGGTGCCAATATTAGCGCCCATCATCATAGGCACAGCAATGGAAACCGGTAAACCTCCTGCTACCATTCCTACGATAATAGAAGTTACGGTACTTGAAGACTGAATTAAGGCTGTGGCAACCATTCCAATGATCAAACCAAGAATAGGGTTTGATGCAAAACTGAACAGTGTTTTAGCGTGCTCACCAGTAGCAACCTTAAACCCACTGCCGATCATCCCCACCGCAGTCAGCATAACGTATACAAGAAACGCCAACAGCAACCACTTTTGCCAACTACGTGTTGGCAACTCAGTGGTGTTAACTGGAACCTGATTACTTTGAGATAGCGTCATGCCGGAGATTCATTGTTCTGAAAATAAACTCCCACATTAGCCTTTACTTATTACAGTCATGTGAAAACCACAAGCAAGCCTCAAAAATTCAGTGTGTTAAAAAGCCAAGGGAGCCTGCTTTATCACCTTGGTTATTTTTGCCAATGTATCTTTCGACAATTTCACGTCAAAACCGTCTAAATTTTCGCTTAATTGCGCGCTTGTTGTTGCGCCAATAATAGTGGAAGTTACGCCAGGTACATCTCTACACCAAGCGAGTGCTAGCTGTGATGGAGTAATTCCCGCATTACCGGCTATGTCAACGTATTGGGCTGTCGCCTCGTGTGCCAAAGGCATATCCCTGAACAGGCCATTTCGCTGTGTAAGGGTCCAACGTGAACCTTTTGGGCGCTCACCATTTGAGTACTTTCCACTAAGCAGACCTGTCGCCAGCGGTGACCATGGTAAGTAAGCGATGTCTTCAAGTTCACACATTTCGATAAGATAAGGCCAATCTTTCAAATGCAACAAACTAAACTCGTTTTGAATAGAAACAGGTTTAGGGATACCCATTTCGTTACATAAGCTAATAAAGGTATGTATTCCCCAAGGCGTATCGTCAGACAGCCCCCAATGTTTTATTTTTCCGCTATCGAGGGCTTCTTTAATACCACCAAGAATGTCACGCATGCCGTCTACTTCTTCGTCACGGGAATTAGCCTTAGGTGAAAAGCCGTCGACCCAATGACGACCAAAATGCGGTGTGCTTCTGTTGGGCCAGTGAAGTTGATATACGTCGATGACTTCGCTTTGAAGGCGCTGTAAAGAATCATTCAGGGCAGCTATTAAAGAAGTACCAGTAATTTTCCCGCCATCTCTAATGTAGGAAAAGCCGCTGCCTGCCACTTTAGTCATAATCACTAAGTCATTTCTAAGTGAGGTATTGCGGCTTAGCCAGTTACCCAGAATTCTTTCGGTATCACCGTATGTTTGGCTATTCGGTGGAACAGGATACATCTCAGCGGTATCAATAAAATTGACGCCACGGTCTAAGGCCAACGCGAGTTGTTCATCAGCATCACTTTGTGTGTTCTGAATACCCCAAGTCATTGTACCTAAGCATACTTCTGAGACCTTAATTTGACTTTTTCCCAATGGGTTATAACGCATAGTTCAAACTCTGTTACTAATTTATTGATAACGGCTATTTCTGCTGTGAAGTTTGCGCTAACTCGGCTTCCACCAAAGCTAGACGTTCTTCTATATGTTTTCTAGATTCCACCATTTCATTGGCTAGCTCCGCCAAAGATTTAAACTCAGCAAAACCGAGTTTTTTGGGATCTATTCGTTGATATTGACGTTTACAACGATAAAAGAACATCACAAAGTTAGCAAATGCTCGGTGAAAAGTAGCAAAGCTCTTTATGAGTACAAGAATAAATACAATAGAAGTCAAAACCGCAATACTTACACTGTACACTTGTACGCGGCTTTCTTGGGCTTTGATCATGGGCTGCAATGCCTTGTCTATATCGGAGAGCTGAGATTCCACCAAATGTGCTTGCCGGCGAAAACGCCCTCTTAAGCCATCGTTATGTGTCAACCCCATGGATTCCATAGACGCTATCAAAGCACTGAGCGTATTATTATAGGCCGTTGTCATTTGTAAGCTATTGGTTGAACTAGAAGATGAAGATAGAGACGCCAGGATAGTAGCCACCTCCTGACTCGCCTTTGAAGAAAAATAAGTATCTCTAGTTAATAAAAAGTCTCTCAAAGCCAAACGCACAGAAACGAAACGATCGTAATTTTGAGAAGCTGTAGAAAACTCTGCCATTTGAGCCATACGCTGCTCAGTTTCTTTGAGTTGTCCGATTAAGCCCGTATTCTGATCCAAACCAATGGTGCTTTGAAGCATAACGACTTGATGAAATAAAGTTTGATATTCGTTTAGAGAGACCGCCAAGTCATCGGTATTATCCTGACTAAAGTTGTATTCTTGTATATGCATAGACAGCCTATTCAACCGCTCACTAAATACGTCTGCCCTGTCACTAAATTTATCGAAGTATACCTGCTGGTAACGCAGCAAAAAGTCTTTCTCATGCCTGCGCATTTGCAACAAGTCCTGTCCCATTCTAAGTAGAAGATCTCTTTGTTGGTTGAGCTCGATTAGTCGTTGAGTGAAATAGTGTTGACTGCCTACTAGTATGCTCATCCCGATTACACAGATAAGCGTCATAAGAACTAAACGTGATTTGAACGAATCAAACTTCATAGCCAAAGTACCAATGTGTAGTAAGGGACGTTGGTTGAAACAATACATAGCGCATTATTCTATCCTTTTCCCAATGTTACAGGGTTGAATACATAGAATAATACTGGGGAAAGATGACTGCACTGTGTCAGTGCAGTCAGAGGAGAAGACAATCTGTTGATTAAGACCGCTTATTTTCAGCTAAAGGTACACAGACTTGATCACCGTAATAGTTATTTTGGTAATTACAACGCTGCTCACTAGACTTACGTTCTGTTACACGGGTGAAAGATAGACGTTTAAGTAATTTGCTCATAATGATACTCCTTGTTAAGTAAGATAAGTATCGAGCATTAATTCGATTAAATAAAATGAACATAATCAATCATATCGATTGATTTACTGAATTTAAATAGTGAGGCAAATAAAAACACTGATACAAACATTGCCAGGTTCAACCGCACTGAGTCGGTAACCAAGGGCAATAGCTGGTAGTACTTTGGAGTGGGTCAACAGACACAAAAAAGGCGCTCAACGAGCGCCTTTCTTTTCAATGCTTGGTGTGCAAAGTCTAGATTAGTCTAGGATCTTCGCTACAACACCTGCACCTACTGTACGACCACCTTCACGGATTGCGAAACGTAGACCTTCGTCCATCGCAATCGGAGCAATTAGCTCAACTTTGAATTTAAGGTTGTCGCCAGGCATTACCATTTCTACGCCTTCTGGTAGCTCAACTGCACCAGTTACGTCAGTTGTACGGAAGTAGAACTGTGGACGGTAGCCTTTGAAGAATGGCGTATGACGGCCACCTTCGTCTTTAGATAGTACGTATACTTCTGCTTCGAACTTAGTGTGCGGGTTGATTGAACCAGGCTTCGCTAGTACTTGACCACGCTCTACTTCGTCACGCTTA
>JALUXV010000532.1 GCA_027013165.1 Alteromonadaceae bacterium | reverse complement strand
GGATAGCAGTTGCAAATCTTCTTGTTGGGCAACCGCTAGGGCGATTTGCTGATCGTTCTGTAGTTCACCTATCAACAATGAATTTGAGGGGTGTTGGGTTTGCGCCATAAACGGAAATACAGATACGTCTACAATCGCATCTTCATACTCATTGTGCACATAACGGGTTACAGCGCCTTTAAAAGGATCGGGGTACAAGAGTGTATCTGTGCGTTGAAACTGCTGAATAGTGTTAGGTAGCTTAAGCGCGCTAATGTAGTCACTGGCTCCGATAGAGCCATAAAGGTGAGAGGCGGAAAATATTGACCTTGATACAGCGTGAGCCAACCAATCGTTAACAGCGGTCGAGGCAATGGCTTCACTCGTATTATGTTGGTTGGTAGTAGTAAATGAATCTATTTCGATTCCTCGCCATTGCAATGTGAATTCGCTGAAGTGCTGAATATCACCCTCTGTGCGGCTGAGGTTGGCCACTAAAATTTCGTAATCATTTCCGCTGGTATAAGCAGCAACCTGTGTAAATGCGTCTAAATGAGTGAGTGCTGCAATATAGAAGTCTGGCGCTACAAAGTCTTCCGTACAGTTTAGCGAGGTTGGTAACACCTTTTCGTTTTCATTACACTGAATGGCAAGTGATTCACTTGGGTAAGTGGAATAAAAAGATAGACCAATAGATTGTGATTGCACGCACGTGCTGATGCCGCTCAATAGAGCGAGCATAGCAAAAACAACAGGGTTTGAACGAAGAAAGGTAATGATAAATTAGCCCAGCTATTTAGCAGAAGTGCCCGTTACTTTACTGGTTATTTCACCATCCGTCACTCTAGTTCGGATAATATCACCATTTTTTACGTCAGATATTTGGCTAACTGTATCGCCATCCTTCAAAGAGATGCTATAACCTCTTGCTAGGGTTGAGAGTGGGCTTACACTATTGAGTAAAGCTGCATTTGAGGCCAATGCATTTTTGTGTTTTTCAAGCTTAGATTTCATTAGCTCTGTTAACTTGTCACTGCTTTTGTCCATACGATTTACGGCGCTATTTAGCAAGGTTACCGGTGACTGACGGCGCAACCCAGCTTCTTTTGTGGCTAGGTATCGTTGTTTTTTCGCCAGTTGTTGCAATATTGCGTGTTTTAACTGGCTAAAACGATAGTCTAGAGACTGCAATTGGTTGTGAATTTTTGATTCAGGATGCATCGACGAAATGCGTTGCTTTAGTTGCTCGTGCCGATGTTTATTGATGTTAACCAGTGAAGCCATAGCTCTTGTAAGTCGACGTTGAGATAAATTGAGAGTCTCAAATAACTGTGCCATATCTTGGCTTATCAACTCGGCAGCTGCTGAGGGGGTAGGCGCACGAACATCTGCTACAAAATCAGCAATTGTAAAGTCCACTTCGTGACCTACCGCACTAACAATGGGCAATGTGCAGGTGGCGACAGCTCGGGCGAGAGTCTCATCATTAAAACACCATAGGTCTTCTAGCGATCCTCCCCCCCTAGTGAGTAAAAGAACGTCTACTTCATTTCGCGCCTGTGCGGTACGCAAGGCATTAAGTAATTGCTGTGCTGCTTGTTCACCTTGTACCATCGAAGGGTAGACAATGACTTCGATTTGAGGACTGCGACGCTTTAACACGCTAAGAATGTCGTGTAATGCCGCGCCACTGGACGATGTAATAACACCAACTTTGTTTATTACTTGAGGGATGGAGCGCTTACGTGAAGCGTCAAAGAGGCCTTGTGCGTTTAGTTTAGTTTTTAGTGCTTCGTAGGCTTGCTTTAATGCACCTTCACCGTCGGATTCCAAGTGTTCAACCACAAGCTGATAATCACCCCGTGCTTCATATAGCCCTACAGAAGCACGTACTAGAACTTTATCCCCTTCTTTGGGGAGTACTCGAATGCTGCGGTTAGCATTTTTAAACATTGCAGCACGTACCTGCGCTTTTTGATCTTTAAGGGTGAAATACCAATGACCCGACGCCGCTCGTACAAAATTTGAAATTTCGGCAGAAAGCCAAACCAAACCAATTTCGCCCTCCAAAACGGTGCGAGCCAGCCGGTTAAGCTTGGTAACGGTTAAAATTTGGCGTGATGTAGATACAGAAGAGGTAAACATATAAAAAAATCGTCAGGTTTAGTACAAATAGAGTTTACCTGAAATCTAAAACACACTACAATCGCACCGCAATTAACCCTCAACTGAATAGGTGTTGTTGCATGCTTAGAATCATCCAAGAAGCCCTGACTTTCGACGATGTATTGCTCGTTCCTGGCCACTCTACGGTCCTTCCTCATACTGCAAATTTGCAGACTAAGCTAACCCGCGGGGTTACGCTGAATATTCCTATGGTTTCTGCGGCAATGGACACCGTATCTGAAGCCCGTTTAGCTATTGCATTAGCCCAGGAAGGCGGTATTGGTTTTATTCATAAAAATATGAAGCCAGAAATGCAAGCTAAGCATGTTCGCGAAGTTAAAAAGTACGAAACGGGCGTAGTCTCAGACCCTGTTACCGTAAAGCAAGATGCCACCATTGGTGAAGTGACTGCACTTTCGCAAAAGCTCGGTTATTCAGGCTTTCCAGTAACCGATGAAGAGAACAATCTTATCGGTATTGTCACTGGTCGAGACCTTCGTTTTGAAAAGCGCCTTGAAGCTTCTATTACTGATGTAATGACGCCAAAAGATAAGCTGGTAACAGTCAAAGAAGGTGCAAGTTCAGACGAAGTACTTGATTTGATGCACGAACACCGCATTGAAAAAATTCTTGTGGTAGATGATGCGTTCAAACTCACTGGCCTTATCACGGTTAAAGACTTCCAAAAAGCCGAAAATAAACCGAATGCATGTAAAGATTCGTTGGGTCGTTTGCGTGTAGGTGCAGCCGTTGGCGTGGGCCCAGGTACTGATGAGCGCATTGAGCTTCTGGTTGAAGCGGGTGTTGATGTACTTCTTATCGATACCTCTCACGGTCATTCTCAAGGTGTTATCGACCGTGTTAAAACCGTACGTGAAACTTACCCAGAACTTCAAATTATTGCCGGTAACGTAGCCACTGGTGCAGGTGCTAAAGCACTGGCAGAAGCTGGCGTAGATGCAGTTAAAGTAGGGATTGGCCCAGGATCCATTTGTACGACTCGTATTGTTACTGGTTGTGGTGTACCTCAAATTACTGCGGTAGCCGACGCAGTTGAAGCACTAGAAGGTACGGGTATTCCCGTTATCGCTGATGGCGGCATTCGTTTCTCTGGTGACATTGCTAAAGCACTTGTTGCAGGCGCAAGCTGTGTAATGGTTGGAAGCATGTTGGCCGGTACGGAAGAAGCACCGGGTGAAGTGGAGCTTTATCAAGGTCGCTATTATAAGTCGTACCGTGGAATGGGCTCTTTGGGCGCAATGAACCAAAGCCATGGTTCATCTGACCGCTACTTCCAAAAGTCTGACAACGCGGAAAAACTAGTGCCAGAAGGTATTGAAGGTCGTGTTGCTTATAAAGGTCCAATCGCCAACATCATCCATCAGCAAATAGGTGGGTTGCGTTCTGCCATGGGCTTAACGGGGTGTCCTACCATAGAAGCGCTTCGTACAGATGCTAAATTTGTACGTGTAACATCCGCCGGTATGGGCGAATCTCACGTTCACGACGTGAGCATAACTAAAGAAGCACCAAACTACCGTATGGGGTAATTCCTCAACCAAGCTTCAGTGGGGCTGGCTGGCATAAGCCAATCAGCCTTTATTTTTTTTTGCACAGGTAAAATCATGACCACTAATATCCATGATCAACGCATCCTAATTTTGGATTTCGGCTCTCAATACACTCAGCTTATTGCACGTCGCGTGCGCGAAATTGGTGTGTATTGTGAACTTTGGGCTTGGGACGTTAGCGAAGCACAAATTCGCGAATTTAATCCCAACGGTATCATCCTGTCTGGTGGCCCAGAATCTGTGACTGAAGAAGGTTCGCCAAGAGCACCACAGTATGTGTTTGATGCTGGTGTTCCTGTGATGGGCATTTGCTATGGTATGCAAACCATGGCCGCGCAGCTAGGCGGTGCAGTACAAGGCTCGGACGAGAGAGAATTTGGCTACGCGCAAGTAGAGGTTATCAAGCCCAGTCCACTGCTTGATAAAATTGAAGATTCATTAAACCATGATGGCAATGCGCTGTTAGATGTTTGGATGAGCCACGGTGACAAGGTTTCTGAAATTCCTGCAGGTTTCGAAACAGTAGCACAAACGTCATCCTGTCCACATGCGGCTATGTATAATGCTGAAAAGCAGTTCTTTGGCGTACAATTTCACCCCGAAGTCACACACACTCGTCAAGGCATGCGCTTACTAAGCCATTTCGTGCTTGATATTTGTCAGTGTGAAAAACGTTGGACTGCTGGTGCAATTATTGAAGATGCCGTTGAGCGTATTAAAGTACAAGTAGGCGACGATGAGGTTATTTTAGGCTTGTCAGGTGGTGTTGATTCATCAGTAACTGCCATGTTGCTTCATCGCGCAATCGGCAGCAAGCTGACCTGTGTATTCGTAGACAACGGTCTTTTACGCTTAAACGAAGCTGATCAAGTGATGGAAATGTTCGGTGATCACTTTGGATTAAATATTATCCGTGTTGACGCTGAGGACCGTTTCTTAGAAAAGTTGAAGGGTGTTGAAGATCCAGAAGCGAAGCGCAAGGTTATCGGTAACGAATTTGTCCACGTTTTCGATGAAGAAGCAGGCAAGCGCCAAAATGCGAAATGGTTGGCGCAAGGCACTATTTACCCCGATGTTATTGAATCAGCAGGTTCTGCAACGGGTAAAGCACATGTGATTAAATCGCACCATAATGTGGGCGGTTTGCCAGAAGACATGAAGTTAGGTTTGGTAGAACCTCTTCGCGAATTGTTTAAAGATGAAGTGCGTAAGATTGGTCTAGAACTGGGCCTGCCGTACGACATGCTTTATCGTCACCCATTCCCTGGTCCGGGTTTAGGTGTTCGGGTACTTGGCGAAATCAAAAAAGAATATTGCGATCTGCTTCGCCGAGCTGATGCCATCTTTATTGAAGAGCTATACAACGCCGATTTGTATCAAAAGGTGAGTCAAGCATTTACTGTATTCTTACCCGTTCGTTCAGTTGGCGTTATGGGTGATGCACGTAAGTACGATTGGGTTGTATCACTACGAGCAGTAGAAACTATCGACTTCATGACAGCTCACTGGGCACACCTGCCGTATGATTTCCTTGGTAAGGTGTCTAACCGCATTATCAATGAAATCGATGGTATTTCTCGTGTGGTTTACGATATTTCAGGAAAGCCTCCAGCGACGATTGAGTGGGAATAAAGTTAGTCTCATCCCCTGTATTTTATTACGGCTATTTCAGGTCTCTGGAATGGCCGTATATATTTCAACCATATTTCAGTCAAAAAATTATCAAACACGACAAGTTGTGCAAGATAGCTCCAGAAGTTGTCTGCGGCAATAATATCGTCGTTCTTTGAGAGAGCAGGCAAGGGTTGGGTATTACAATAAACAAATTTTATTGTTTAAATCTGCCCGTAAAAATTTATGAATTAGGCGTTCTCATTTCTTCTGCACCGTTTACAGTACTCGCAAAAAGTAGACTAGCGCATAGTAATGATGAGGGTTTCATTTTGTGTACATTCCCTAATAGTTATTTGTGTTATCGAACCAATATTATTACAGTTGCTTAATCATTGTTTTAGTTTATATTTTCTACTAATAAATTTGTGTGGTCGTAGTCAAAATACATGGAAGTGTTATTTCCTGTTCACTATTCTGGTTATTTTTTACTTGTAATCGGGGCTGTGTTTTCTCTAGTTATCTCTATCGTGTATTACCGAGATGGGTATAAGGGCTTTAACTCTTTATTCTTCTTTACGCTGTATTTTTGGGTTGTTGTCTTTTCATTCCTCACTTGGAATACCGTTTTCACAAACTCAGCTTTTTTACTATCTGGTTATGTATGCCTTTTAGCCTACTGGAAACGTTACGCCGTTGAGTTCAAAAACATATACTGGCTATTGATTATTATTCAATGGGGGGTATTCGTTAGCACTCAACAATCTCCTGGCGCGCACAAAGCGCTAGGTACGCTGATTAATCTGGGAATCTTATCTTTTGTGATATTTTTTACGATTATCCGCTCTGCAAATTTTGATAACAAAGGTGAGATGTTATCACTTGTCGCAACCGGTTATAATGCGTTTGCAGGTATAGTATTTCTGCCATTTATTCTGCTTACAATGGAGCCTGCCACTTATATTTTTGCGCTTCTGATTTCCAATGCGTTTTCGTTGTCTATCCTTTTTGGCGCCGTACTTTCCACCTTTTTATACGACAGTATTATAGAGAATAAAAAGTTATCGATTACCGATGAATTATCGGGACTTCACAATAGAAGGTATTTTATATCACAGGGGCAAAAAGAAGCCGATAAAGCTAGACAGAACGGTTCACCC
>JALUXV010000531.1 GCA_027013165.1 Alteromonadaceae bacterium | reverse complement strand
ATCCGGGCAATACTTGCTGCGACGCTGAATAAAACCACCTATCCTCTGCTCAAAGACTTTAAAGTTGCCTGTCAATAGGGCCTTGGTGAACGGTTACGTGTAGAACAGGATGTTCTTATTTTAAATCTCATGTCGATAAGGAAATTGACGATGTCGAGAAACTATCAACAACAATCTGATATTGAGGCTCAAATGAGTCTTAAACTAAATGATTTTTCAGGCGACGATTACGTTCCAGATGAAAACTATGAGGCGGGTGCAAGTGTTCATACGGTCTCATCGCATGGGCAAATGCGTCGTGTTAAAAGCAAAACAACTGGACGTGTTGTTTACCTTCTTTCTTTACTTGAGTACATAGTTTTCCTCATCTTGGATATTGACCCAAATGTCATTGATATCGAAGAGCAGAGAAAACATGAACTTCAACATACGCTAAGGAGAGCGTTTGAACTTGGTATTAACCACCCCCCTCAAAATGCCGAAGAAAAAGTAGAGCTCACCACAGATTTCGTTGTAACACTCAGAGAACCGACGCGCCGAAAAATCGCAATTTACGTGAAGTATGCGAAGGATCTCAACAACTATCGAACCATTGAAAAGTTGCAGTTGGAGCGTGACTCACTTGCTAAAGAGTCTATACCACTTTACGTGGTAACAGAGGAGCAGATTAATCGTAAGACCCACTTAACGCTGGAATGGATTCTAGGCGCAACAATTGATAATTGTAATTTTAATGAGCTGAGCACACATGTTGAAGCCATTAAAGATGTCTTTGATGCTAATCCAACGGAACGTATTGCAGCTTCTCTGGCCTCACTGGACGAAGAGTCTGGATGCCCCGGTGGCACACACCTAACGCGCTTTAAGCAACTGGTACAGTTTGGCGCCTTTCAGTTTAAGTTTAACAAGGATTTCTATGATCTAACAGGCGACGATATAGAGGTGCTAAATGGTTAGAATTATATCTATCGATAGTATATTCCCTATGAGGAAAGAGAAGGTCACGTTGATAAACACTGACAGCGATATTAACTTCACTTTTGATATCGACCCATTTTCTCGAATCATAATATCTGCAAATGTTGGAGTCTCTGATAGTGGCAGGTCTATTGCACAAGTAAAACGAGTAAACACTAGACTGCTCGAAGCCAAAAACAGGCTCTCTAAAGCCGGCGACGGAACGCTAAAGCCTTCTAAAAGGCACCCGCAAAGAATCATCAGCTCGCCCAACGTTGTTAAGCGCGAAGCGTTAATTTTGAGTCGAACGTATCTTCCCACCAACCAGTTTTGGCAGAAGCAAAATCGTTCTAGTACCTATTCTCTTCGCACAAATACGCGATGCAGAGTTTATAGAACGGGAGGTGCTAGATGCTTGAAGTGATGTTTAAAAATCGCGTCTACACATGGCAAGAAAAAAAGTACAGGCTACTCGATAACTTTGGAGACTTTGGGGTCTTTATTGATATCAATGACCCTGGAGCTTTTCCGTTTAAAAAGACTGCTGATGAGATTGCAAAAATAGACAGCGAAACTACGATTTTGGGCATAGAAGACCCTTGGTCAGAGAGAATAAATCGAGTTTACAAACCCGGTCATAAGCATCTAATGATGCGTGATGAAAACTTAAAAAGGATCGAAAAGCTCATCACTGGGTTGGAATACTGGGATAGACGAGAACTTACTGATCGAATTACGGTTCTAGTTAACTTGAAAGTGGGAGCTAAAAGCACTTTCTATAGATACTCCAGGCGCTATTGGCAACGAGGGCAAACACCAAACACTCTTTTACCTGACTATCCCAATAGTGGCGGTAAGGGAAAGCGAAAGTCGAGACAAAATGGAAAGCTAGGGCGTACACAAGAGTATGGAGACTATGAATTAGAGCAAATGACGCCGGAACTTGAATCGATGATGCGTAAGGCGATTAAACTTACTGTACTAAGTGGCAAATACACGGTTGATAAGAAAGGTAAACCCAAGAATGTCTTTAATCTAAATGACACCTATACCGAGTTATTGACACTTTATTGTGAAGGTGATGTGAGCAAGCTTGACAAGTCCAAGCCGAGCAAAGACCTATTAAGGGCTTACTACTACCAAAAGTACACCCCCGAAGCGCGAGCGAATGCCAAATATGGGCATAAGCACTTCAAATCAAATATAAGTAAGCTTGCTTCGTCAGTCAGTGAGAATCTTGTTGGCCCGGGATATTCCTATGAAATAGATGCAACTCCCTTTGACGCAGGAGTTGCTGACGACGAAAGGTTCCCATTAGGGAGACCCACACTTTACGAAGTTGTAGACGGTGATACATCGGCAATTACTGGCTTTTTACTCACTTTAACTCCGCCTTCTTATTTTAATGCTATGAACGCAATGGTCGCTTCTGTTCGAAACAAAGTCGAACTTTGCAAGGAATTCGGTATGGATATCGAACATGAGGACTGGCCTATGGAAGGATTGCCAAAGGCTTTTTTTGGTGATTTGGGCTCTGATTTTAAGAGTAAAAAAATCACCTCAGTGACCGTCAATAATGGTGTGGCATTCATAAACAGTGGCGCGTCTCAGCCAGAAAAGAGGTCTAAGGTCGAGCGAACATTCGGTAGGCTATATAAGGAGGTCAAGTCAAAGATTCCTGGCTTAATTTCCTCCTATTTACCTAAAAAGCACGGCGGTAAATATAACCCGGAAGACTACACATTACTGTTGAGTGAGCTTAACAAAATTCTCCTTAGGTACACCATGGTGCTTAACTCAGAAACGATGGGCGTGGGTAAGGTCGGATCTGATTATCCAGCTGAGTTGGATACATCACCAAATTCAAAATGGAAATGGGGAATTTCTCATAGAACAGGACCGCTGCATAGTACCGATACAGAGCAATTTTGGTATTCACTACTAGAGCGTCACACCGCCACGGTATCTAAGCAGCATATTTTAACCGTTAAAGGGTTGAAATATGACATCCCAGACAGACCAGGTCTCAGGACTAAGATCTTCAACAATCGGCAGAAAGAACAAGTTGCTATTGACCAATCTGATGCGTCTCATATTTATCTGGTACCTGAAGATGGCGAAAGCAAGTATATCAAGTGCCCACTCACGAGTGAATTTCGACGATTCAAGGGACTAACCTGGGTAGACGCTATCGCGCTAAAACAGTCTACAAAACATGCCAATGCAAATGCTACGCATGAGACAGAGAAGAGAAAAGTTAAGGCTTCGATAGAAACAAAGGAAGAGGTACAAGCCGCTGTGAGGGATAAGGCTGAGAAGTCTAAAGATCGTAGCAAACAAGATGAATTATCGAGACTTGGTAACAAGGAAACTCAGCGCGAACAAAGCAAAGAAATCTACAACGCAGTCAAACCTAAATCGGCGAGGACACCAAGTACTGAATATGAGATTCAAGACACGGCAACGCAAACCTATCATGTGGCGCGCTCTCGCCTAAACCAATTCTTCATGGACGACGAGGACTAAACTATGGAAAGACAACAAGGGCTCGCTATTGAGCTAGTACCCTCACATGCTGCCCCTGCTAGTGAGCTTATGCGTAACCCAAGCACATCTAACAACCATCTGCTAGATGTATTAGAACCAATGATGGACCAAGCTGCACTCAAATCACATTTTAAAAATACAGATTTGATTAAAGCTACCTCGGAAGACACTGATGAGTTGCGAAAGTTAAACATACAGTCATTGTTGGATGATTTTTATGTGTTGGTGGCAGATTTTAGGGATTTATACAATCGGATTGATTTGGCTATTAAGAGTCGATATCGCCACGCAATGAAAAATCGAAGAGCTTTTGAAGATCAGACGAATAATCTGATGATGGCAATGAATCGCCAATCGACGGTTATTGGTGACAAAAGTGCAGTTGCAATGCGTAGGCAGATTACTGCATTCCAAGGAGCCAAAGGGAGCGGGAAATCTGCCGCTTTTGAGCGTTGTTTGTCTACTTACAATCAAGCTATATGGCATGAAACATCAAGACAGCTCCAAGTGACATACCTAAAAGTAGAGTTGAAGGGAGCTACTACTTTACTCGAATACTGTGCACGGTTTTTAGAAGCCCTAGAGCGAGCTCTGGGTAGAGAAAAGTTCATGTCTGAGGTCGAAGTACCACCTAATGTGACCGCTGCCTTCATGAGTTTTCGTAGTTTACTGATAACGTACCATGTTGGGGTTGTTGTTTTTGATTCACTCGAATCAACAATGCACTGGCCTCTCAGCAACCGAACACGCTTGTTTGACCACATATCAGGCTTGTCTGAAATCGCTCCCGTATTTTTGATAACAAATGCTTCGTCAATGTATGAGATAAATGAGATCAGTCAAGAGGTCTTAACTTGGGAACCGCTGCTTGATTCTTCTTGTGAAACACAAGTGAACATGGGCAACTGGATGATGTTTACCAAACGTATATGGACGCTACACTGCTTAAAGGCGCAGGATGTCGAGCTAGATGAGGAACTAAACCAGATTTGGTTTGAAGCAAGTAGTGGCATCATTGGCCTTGCCGTACGATTCTTCGCTACTTGCCAACTTGAAGCCATCAATACTGGTACAGAGTGTATCACCGCCGAGTTGATGAACTACGTTAGGACGAAGTATTTCAGTCACCATCGTTCATTTTTTATTGACTTTGCGCGTCAAAGAGAAAAACAAAAACTAGATAAAGCAGTCCCTCGGAAAAGAACTAAGTCTCATAAGAGCCCGAAACAAGAAAAAATGCAAAGAGCTGACTTTGAGCGGATTTCGAAAAAGCAGTGGAATACTCTTCCACAGAACGATTTACGCTATATCGTTTCTCAGCGAGGGGATGGGAACAATTACCTAGCACTAAAAGAAGCTGGTTTAGTGCTTCCTATCGGAGAATTTACACTACGTGATAAATTTCCCGGTACCATATGAAGATGAGCTTTTTTACAGTGTAATGGCTCGTGCAAGAGTCCGGTATTGTGTGGTCAGTCCCAAAGCATTGATTGGCCATGCAATGGGTTCACGATCTGCAACCGCAACTGTAAACTTTCCTTCCAGACTAGCAAATACATGCAACCTAAACAGCCTTAGCCTGCCATCATTTGAGCAATTAGTTTACCGCCACACAATGTTTCCCCTCTTTGCCCCGTTCATGCCAGAAGAGCGCAAACAAAACTGCCTATTGCGCCTACAAGATAAATCTCATGGGGCTGTTCACATGTGTACCGGGTATGCCAGTTCTAGAGTTCCTGTGCACCGAAGTCTAAGAGCTTGTTCAAGATGTGCAGAAACCCAAAAGCAAATGTTTGGAGAGCCTTACTGGGTCCGTACTCACCAAATCGTGGGATTAGACAACTGCCCCATCCACCGAACACCGCTTATTGAGTTACTACCCGGCCAATCACTTAATAAGCGGCATGAGTTTGTGCCATTGTCCCTTCTCAATATTCCAAGTTGTCCCGAAAACAATCAGAAAACCTTTCCTGCGCTGATTTGGCTGGAAAAACAATTAACAAACTTACTTCATTTAGGCCCACTTAAGTCTCCCGCTTTCTCAGACTGGACCGCTTACTACAGAGAATTAGCAGTAAAATCGAAAGTAACAAAAGGGGAATATATTGATTATGAAGAGGTAAAGACCAGCGTTCTAGATAGCTGGCCGCATGTTTGGCTAAGAAGCTTTAACCTATACCCGGATGATGCTCAGTCGTGCTGGTTACATGGGATCACGAGGAAGCACAGAAAAGCATTCAGTTACTTAGAGCACTTCATCACTATATACGCGCTCACAAAAGGGGCAATTGATGTCGAAAGCGTTTTTGAGGAAATCGCCTCACATGAAAATCGCCCAATTATTGAAATAAGCAGAAGGCCGAAAGCCTCGAATCGCAGTATTTGCCGAGAAAAGAAAATTCTCTGGCTCGCGCTTGTCAAAAACAAAGGCACAAAAGAAGCCCGAGTGAATGGTGGAGCAGCACTCTACATATGGCTTTATCGACATTGTAACGAGTGGTTATTGAAAATTAATAAACGTTACAAGCGACGTATACCCATTATCAATAATCGCGTTAACTGGAAAAAAAGAGATATTGATATTGTAAAAACACTTATTGCGATACGAGACTCATCCGAAGGTGAATTAAAAAATCCATTGCAATCCAGTAATTGGTATCTCAGTAAATTAGATAGGGGAACAACAATAACTAAGCAATTGAAAAAATTACCTCTTACATCAGAGTTTCTTTCTCGCTACGCCGAAACCACAGCGGAATACCAAATGCGCCGATTGGCGTTGGCTATTTCCAATGCAAAGGGTCAGGTAATCAGACGATGGCAATTACTGCGCAATGCAGGACTCAGTGATGAGCGGGCGACTAATCTAACTAAGAATTTTTTGAATCACCTTGAACAAACAGGAGTCGTGGTGAGAAAAAACAAAATATTCAACATTATGGTATGAGCAAACACGGGGATCAAATATGAATTACACCTGAGTT